>NZ_JBGFFF010000045.1:0-30597 GCF_056175785.1 Acidovorax sp. LjRoot204 | reverse complement strand
GTGCGTAATCCACTTACCCAGTACAGCTTATTTTTGAACTTCTCGACGAAATTTACGCGGGGTAAGTCCACCGTACTTAGCATGTCTAGCTTCGTTGCAGTAGCGACAGGCAGCCACGATATTCTGAGGCATGTCAACGCCCCCATCTCTTTTCGCCTGAAGGTGCTCGGCTGTGCATGATCGAGGATGGAAGCCAGTAGCGCCCTGCGCACACATGTGCCCGGGTGGAAGGAGCTTGCAACCGCAGTACCAACAACGACCACTCTGCTCCACAAACGCAGCTTCACGAAGGAGAGAAATTTTTTTCACAAAGAACTCCAAAACGTATGGGTTCCGAGTGAAAAAAACACAGGATACCCAACAAAACAATTGATGAGGTTCCCGTGCCCTCACGCATTGTTGAGGACTCAAACGGCGGCTGAAATGAACTTATCCATCTCAGCGGTCAGCGGAATTTCCGTGCTCCTGACCACGCTCGGCTAGGAGCGTCGCCGAAAGTATAGTTTTACTTTTGTAATCGTGTTTTGGCCCAGCGGCCCCGACCTTCATGGCGGTGGATGTGGTCGCGTAGGCTACTTATGGACACCCCCAGCATATCCGCAAGGGTCCGCTGGTCATACCAGCCAGACCGCCAACAGGCCGCAGCCTGGGCCACGTCGTCATCAGACAAGGCGCGTTTTCGTCCCCAGGTCTTGCCAGCAGCCCGGGCGGCACGCTGACCAGCTAGACACCTTTCCCTGATCAATTCGCGCTCAAACTCAGCGAAGGCGGAGAGCAGGTGCAAGAACATGCGGCCATGCGCCGTATCAGTCTCAATTGACTCGGTCAGAGACCGGAAGCCGACACCCTTCGCTTTCAGGTACTCAAAGACCTTAACGAAGTGAGACACCGACCGCGCAAGGCGGTCCAGTTTGTAGACCACCAACACATCGCCCTTGACCAACACGGTCAAGAGCTTATCGAGCTCCGGGCGCTGCTTCACAGCAGAGCGTTTTTCTTGCACAACCTTGTCAATGCCAGCCCGCCGAAAGGCCGCTAGCTGTGCTGCCGTGTTCTGTTCAAGGGTTGAAACGCGGGCGTAGCCGTAAATGGTCAAAACGTGAATCAGTTAGCTGTAATTTTGATAGCGCGAATGTATCAAACCATGCGCCCTATCAACGGCTTCAATTGGCTTGAGCTTGCTTCGCAGCTTTAGGCGCTCGCCGCGCGGCGTCCGCTGCCCGTGAGAGGTAGCGCCCAGCACCATTCCCCAGATTTCTTCGCCTCTTCGGCCAACGCTAAGCCAGGACCGCGCCTGCGGCTCTTTGGGTTGCTGCGGGGGGAATCCATAAAGCTGCGCTTTACAAACCCTCCCCCCTCCGCAACCCAATCCCGGCACCGCTAATGGCACGGCGAAGAACTCAGGGGAACGGTGCAAGCAAGGCCAGCTTGCACGGGCAACAGACAACAGTTGTCCGGCTCGGAATCTAGGGGCCCGGTACACCTGAAGGGGAACACCATGATCGCAAGCAACTACCGCAAATTTCCTGAAGCTCTGGCGCTGCAGATGCCTTTGCAGTTCGGGCGCTTGCTGGTGTGGGCTACGTCGCGGCCTACGACGCGGCTGCTGCGGGCGATCAGGGCCGAGCGCGGCGCAGCGTTCAAGACTGCAGGCCGGGTGGCCTATCCAGTGCGCAAGACCACGCCTAGCTGGGCGCGTGAACTGGCGAAGAAGGTGCGCGACCTGGGCAAGCTGGTGAAGGCTGCGCAGGTGGCGCTGGTGTTCTCTGAGCCGGTGAAGCGCAAGGGCTTCGGCGGGCACATCGACCGCATGCGCGCACTGCAACCGCTGGCACGCTGCACTATCGTGGTGAGCGCGTGAATTGTCATGGCCAGATCCGTTTTGGCGACATTTGAAAGGCTGTGCTAGCTTTGAGGGCATGAAGCAGATTCCTTATTTCACGTATTACGCGCTGCTGGCACTGTCAGGCATGGGCCTTATCCAGGCGGCCTATCTGCTGTTCTTTGCCGACAAGGAAGAAAAAAACGGCGGGCCATCACCATTCAGCCGCCCCGAAGCGCCAGAGGGTTACCGGTGGGTGCTGATGCTTGAGGAAGAAGCCGACACGCGCGAACAATCGCGGCGCGGCTGAATCACTGCAGGCTTGATCGCACCTGGGCATTACGTGCAGCAAGGCCCTGGAGGTATTGGCTTTGCGGAGGCTCAGGGCGAACGGCAGGCATTGGGGCTGGGACAGTGCGCGCGGGGTCCACCTGGGCCACTTGCTGGGCCTGGAGGGGCACTTCACGGGCCTGCCGATAGTCACCCCTATCCCTTGGGCTGAATTCGCCGCGCTGGGCTGTTTTCCAGTCCATGAAGAAGCCCTGTTGAACGATCTGGACGCAGACAGCGCCGGACACCTGCAGTAGCGTGGCCTGCTGCGTATAGCACTTGCAGGTTTTGCCCATCTGCACGCATGCGGCAGGGTATGGGGCCTCACTGGGTTTAGTCACGTCGTCATACGCTGGCGCGGTGTGAGGGAAGTCTTTGAGGCGAGCCGTGCGAGCGTCGACGTACTCCGCAGCGGTCATGACCTGAGCGACCTGCCTACCGTTTTGACCTACCGAGCCTGCAGGATTTCCGCCTGGCAGGTTTGCTACATTTTCTGTAGCGCTTTTGGCCTGCTTTGTGGCGTTGCTGTACACACCGGTGATTGCAAAGTACATCGCAGAGGGCACAGCGATGGCGCAAGCAGCGAGGACGTAGGCAGCGCGAGGGATTTTCTTTTTGCCGGTGTGCAGACTGGCGGAGCGATACCAGCTGTAAACCTCTTTGGGGTAGGCCACCATCGACACTTCGCCGCGAGCGCCTGCGCCGGGTTCTTCGCACTTCATGTCAGGTGAAGAGAAGCGCAGAACGCTGACAACATCGGCACCGAAGGCGCGTTTTAGGTGGCGATGCCATGAGGGCTTGTCGATCAGGCGACGCACGAACACATCGATCAGCGATGGGTGCGGGCAGATCATCCAGAAGTCGAAACCGCGCTTGCGCCTGAACTGTGCGATGGCTTGAATGTAGTCGGGCACATCGGAGCCAGAGCGCCGCAATGGAAACTCGTTTTGGCACTCGTCCATGATGCAGATTGACCCATCGGGCAAGCTTTGCCAGTCCTTGGGGTCGAACTTCTGCCAGCCGAATTCCGCCGCTTTGGCTTCGTCCATTTCGAAGCCGTGATAGTAGACGGGGCGATTCTCTTTGAGCTGCTGGGCGCGTACGTCCTTGAGGGTCAGCAGCGTTTTGCCTGCACCGTTGGCGCCTGTCGTGAGGTAGATCATTCAAGCAACTCACGAAGCAAGGGGAAGAACGTGCGAGTTTCTAGGCGCACAACGCCCCAGTGGCCGCGACGCAATGCACGGATGCAGTCAGGAATACAACTCCACGCCATGCGCAGCAAAAACTTTTTAGAAGTCATTTGAGAACCCACTTCTTGAAGCTGTCGCCGCTGATGCCGTTAATGATGGCGCGGGCGGCTATGGCGCTGGTGATGATGCTGATGCAAACGCCTACCTTCATGAAGGCGATCAGGCTCAGCATGTCTGCAGGCAGGCCACCGAGCGCGGAGACTGCCCCGGACTTCAACCAATCCAAGGACGTAGAGACACCCGTGTAAGTCACAACACCGATGCCAAGAGCGATCAGGATGCGACCAGCCAGCGTGCCTACGAGGTTGATGAGCATGCCGCCGATGGCAGCAACAAACATTGGCATGGCTTACCCCCTTGTGACGATGCGGGCCGCCATGAGCATCGAAACAGCGACAAGGATGTTGCCGAGCATGGCGAGGTACTGGCAGAGGTTCGACAAAGGCAGAGTCACGGCCTGATTCCAGACGGTGATATTCAAGTCACCGAAGCAGGAACCGCCGCCGAGCGCGTCCGATGTGTCGATACGACCCTCAAGGCTGATGGTTTCGTTACCGGGCAAATCAGCAGTGCGATTGCCCTCCTTGCCCTTGTTGGCGGCGTAGAGCTGCGACTCAGCGCTTTCCTTGTCCATGAGCTGGCACGAGCGCCGGTACTGATCGCGAGCAATGGCGCACTGGATGGCGTCTCCGTCGCAGGTGACCGACTCGCACTGACCGCCGAACGTGGAGGGGTCCTTATCGTCGGGGTCCTTGTCTTCGGGTGGCATCAATGGGACGCACTCAGAGCCCACCTTGACATACCCATTAGGACACTTGCCGTCATTGTCCGGGGGCTGCTTTGGCGGGTCCTTCGGATAGCAGCCACCGTTTGATTTATAGGTGCCATCAGGGCACTTTCCATCAGGACCAGGAGGGGTTGGATTGTTGCCAGGGCCACCAGGATTTCCACCGGGCTTTGTGTCCGGCTTGGGGTCATTTGGGCCAGGAGGCTTTGTGCCCTTGTCGGGGTCCCCATCGGGCTTGTCGGGATCGACTGGAGTAGGCTTTCCAGGCTCCGAGGGACCGCATGTGCCGCCTGTGTAGACGCCATACCCACCCATGTACGTTACGCGGCCACCCGAGCTTGCGATAACGCTGGGCTTGATACTCATCGTGCAGTAGGTGTTATCCGTGCTGTTGTAGAGACACGTTGCGCTAGTGCCGGGGGATGTGACCTCGTACCACTGATCAGAGACTGTGCCTTGAGAGGGGCACTTGCTGGGCACGCATTTGCCGTTGACGCGAGTTTGACCAGACGGGCATGGAGGTTCAGGAACGCATACGCCGTTCACGCGGGTTTCATTGGGCTTGCAGGCATTAGGGACGCAAGCGCCGCCCTCATCGTGCTGACCGTCAGGGCAGATAGGAGCAGCAACACATTGACCGTTGAAAGGACGAAGCCCAGCAGTGCAGGTGCACAGCGACTCACCAGAAGGGCCGGTTGACATGTTCGCACCAGCGGGACAGGACGCGGGCGTAGAGGTTTGGTAGCACATGCCGTACCAAACATTGCCGCTTCCATAGTAGGACAAATCAACCCAATAGCCGCATGCCCGTTGGCCGTTCACAGGCTCTTTGCATGCCCATGACTCACTGGTATGGGAATCGGACTTATAGGGCGTGCCAGGGTAGACAGACTGATTGCAGGAGGAAGAATCGTAATTCCCAGGCGTGGCGGGAAACGCGCCGCCATCTGCCAACGAGACCGAAGCAAAGGAAACCAGCAACAGGGCAGCGATCAGGCGGTAAAGATGAACCATGCTGCACCGAGGATTGCGAGGATGACGAAAAGGCCCATTTGTTTGCACCTTGGAGAAGCCCACGGCGTGGACTTTTGCAAGGCCCCTGCCGGCCGGTCAGGGAGCGCTTGGGGCGTGAGTTAGGACAGAGCCTTACGCACCCACTTGAAGGCCTTGATGCCCACGTAGAGCAGCAGCACAGCGGCACCGATTGCGGCAACAGGTGCAGCCTGAGCGGCGATGTCAGTTGTCACGGCGGCCACGTCGATTGCGGCAGCATTGGCAGCGCCCACAACGGTCAGAACACCAGCGGCAACGAGGCCGCGCTTAATTGCTTGAGTCATTTCAGTTTTCCTCAGATTGAGTGGATGAATTGCCGTCGATGTTCAAGGCGCGTATAGCCATGCGGAACGCATAACCAACGGCCCAGATTGCGAGGACGGCGCCCGCAATGGCTGCTCCCTCCTCTGCTGTGAGCTGCAGAGGCGGGAGGCTTAATTCATGCACCACCGTGACCGTGCAGGCGGTGGCGCATTCGATGACTGTTGGGTCAGCCACGTGGCATGGCCCGGAGAATTGCCTGCTGGCGGATGCGTGCCTGAGCGACCCGTTGAAGGGTGCTGGCACGTGCGCGGAGGCGGTCAGAGATGGCGACTACTGCGCCATGCACGAGCGTGAACAACAGGCCACCGACGAAGCCGCCAAGGATGGCGATCATCGCGATGCGCTGGGCGAATAGGGAGAGATCAATTTCCAAGGTGTGGCTCCGGCTTTTTGTAGAGGTCGTCGAGGTCGATGACCTGGGGGCGGTGGAATGGCTCGGTGTGGTCTTCGATGAGCTGCACACAGGTTTCGAGGTCATCCACCACGGCGGCTTCGCAGAGCAACATGACCCATTCCGGTTGACCGTCCTCAAAAGACGGCGCAAGGAAAGCGCCTGTTGTGCGGGACTGGATCACGTTGCGCATGGGGTGCCTTTGGGCCTTAAGCGGCCTTGGCCTGGGCGGCGGGTTTGATCGCCAGCAGCGTGAGCTTTGTGCTGTTGTCGGCACCGGCAACGATGTCGAATTCGCACTCGCACATCACGCCGCCAAGAGGCCACGAGTTCTTGAGGTKTGCCCACTTCTGGAACTCGGTGGAGTCGCCCAGCTTGAACGGGCGAGTGACTACGCCGATGCTTTCACCGCTGGAGGACTGGGCAATGTCAACCGACAAGTGAAACGTCGTGGAGTCGAAGGCGCGGCCCTCATAGTCGCCCTTAGATTGCTTGAGGCCGTGCAGAACGGCTTTGCTGGTCATCTTCATTTTTGGTCCTTGGTTACGGCCTAAACAAGTTGCATCCCGGACCGGCCACGCCCAGGTGCGAGAACACGATGGAAGGCGCGATCAAACGCACCTGCGATCTCGTTTTCGTTAAAGCGCTGGAGCCGTCCAGGCGCTTTTTTGTTGAACAGGATTTCTTCGATGAACTGGGTGTTGCCGAGGTGCTTGAAGCACAGCGCGATGCTGGGCGCGGCGGTGTCCATGAGCCACTGCACGTTGCGCTTGACCTCGGCGCAGATGGTTTCAGCGGCAAGGCGCTGCGTTGTGCGTACGGGCTCGGGTGTGGCCTGTGAACCAGCTTCGCGCAGCATGGAGGCGTGCCAATCGCTAGCGCCTGCAAAGAAGTCAGCAGGGCGGCGGAGAATGTCCGAGGGATAGACGCGCAGCTTGTTGCCGTAACGAAGCTCAACGCGCAGCCAGGGGCTGTCGTCTTTAGGGCCAAAGAGCTGGTGGCCCTTTTCGTACACGTTGGTTTGTTTGCCCGCTTCCTTGCTGCCGAAGTAGAAGGACCGGGCGCGCCCGTTGCACCAATCGCCGACCTGATTGCAGCTGGGTTTGCGGCCATGGTGGTCCATCAACCCGGCCTTGTAGTCMGCCTGCACSCGGTCCATGCCACCKGTGAAGCCGTCGAAGAAATCGAGSGCGAGGTCTACGCGGGTGATCGTGGCTTSGGTGCGATCAAYGATGGCTGCAAGGCGATGGTTAAAGCCGGGCWGCGCGAAGGTGCAGGCAGTGCCGTAGAGGTTGCAGTGAATGGTGCGCGCCTGGGCGTGCTGGCGTGGGCTTTCCCCGCTGGAGAGGTAGCCGACCCAACCGCACTCGACCTCATTGCGCACGATGGACCAGCGGAAGCGGTAGAAGTCATGGCCCTTACGGATTTCAGGGAACACGCTGAACTCGGGGCCAAGGGCTTCGCATGCTTGCTCAGCGAGGGCCTTGGCCTGGGCACTGGCGGAGAAATCGGGGTCCGACAACTCGCGCAGTACAGAGGCCATGCGCAGGTAGTTTTGTTCCTGCCATGCGCCATTGGGCGCAGGGAACAAATCATCGACCGAGGGCGTAGGCGCGTTGCGCAGGTTGCAGGTGAAGCGGACCCAATCGACATGAACGGGCTGCTTCGTTTTGGTCCGCTCGGCAGTGAGGCGCAGCTTCACTTCGTTGCCGTCGAGAACGAGGTCGGTTTTCTTTGCGCGGGTCATGCTTGAGACTCGTTCAGGTTCTCCCCGTGATTACCAACGGGGAGGGAAGGAGAAGGCGCTACGCGCACGGCCACTTCCCCGCGGGGCGGGGCCCCTTCTGCCGTGCGCTGCGCTTCCAAAGCAGCGACGCGGCGTGCGTGGTCGTAGAGATCGCGGTGAGGATGCTTGTCGAGGGCTGCAGCGATCTGCAGCCATGCGCCGCGATTCGTGCCGATGTGCATGTGGACCATTCCTGCACCGGATTGGCCGTTGATTGCATTGGCAATGCGTGGCGTCGCGCTCATGCGAAACTCCCCTTCACAAAGGAGGAGGAACCGATGAAGTCAATGCTGTTGATGCTGGGCGTTTTGCTATTGATCGTTGTTGGCCTAGCGTTTGTTACCGCTTCGAAGAAGAACAAAGGCGGAGGTACTGGCGAGCGCCCAAGACGAAAGGCGCCGTTGACCGAAAGAGAGCAGGCAATGTTCAACAGGCTCGTGCAGGCGCTGCCGGATCGAGTTGTTTTGGCGCAAGTCAGCTTTAGTGCACTGCTGACAGCACGCGCATATGCAGTGCGCAACACGTTCGACCGAAAGGTTGCAGACTTCGTGGTCTGCGATGCTGCGTTCCAAGTGATCGCGGTAGTGGAGCTGGATGACAGCAGCCACAAGGGGCGAGCAAAGGAGGATGGAGCGCGCGATGCTTTGTTGAATGATGCGGGATACCGCGTGGTGCGATACCCGCGTGTGCCAGACATTGCGCAGGTGAAAGCAGACTTTGCCCCGCCAGCAGTGCCGAAGGTGGAAGCGGGAGCAACGAACTTACCGGAAGTGCGACCCGAGCAGTAGTTAGCAAACTGGGTGCACACCCCCAGCCAAGACACTGCAGGAGCCGCCACAGCGCGTGCAGCGCCTCTGGTGGCAGGGGGTGTGCAAACCCGAGATCTGAAATACATGGCGGCTCCGTGAGTATTGAAATGGTTTCAATAGTCCGGATGTTGAAAGCCTCTCAAACAATCGCAAAGCGCTTTGTGGTGAAATCCCCTCAATATTGAAGGGTTCTAAACATGCCTCAGACGATGGATTTGCTGCAGAAAGCGCTGGTCGTGAAGAACGCTGCCGCGTGGTCGCGAGAGTTCAATATCACTCCCGGAGCTCTGTCCCATGCGATCAAGCAGGGAAGGTTAAGCCCAGTGCTTGCTGGAAACTTTGCTATCGAATTAGGAGAAGAGCCTGAACCGTGGATGGCCATTGCGGCCATGGAGGCAGAGAAGGAAAGCGAGCTGCTTGCACGGTTGAAAAACCGCGTCAAGGCATGGCGGAGASTGTGAGATTCGAACTCACGGACGSTTKCMCGTCGGCAGTTTTCAAGACTGCTGGTTTAAACCACTCACCCAAGTCTCCGGGAGGGAAGGCGCGAATTCTAGCCGACTGCGGGTGCTGATTTTTTCAGCATGCCCCGGGTCTCGATGAACTTGACCACATCGGCTACGCCAGCCAGGGTTTTGAGATTGGTCATCACAAAGGGCTTGAGGCCCTGGGCGTTGGTGCGCATGCGGGTGGTGTCGGCGTGCATCACATCCAGGTTGGCGCCCACGTGGGGGGCCAGGTCGGTCTTGTTGATGATGAACAGGTCGCTTTTGGTGATGCCAGGGCCGCCCTTGCGGGGGATTTTTTCGCCAGCGGCCACATCGATGACGTAGATGGTGAGGTCGCTCAGCTCGGGGCTGAAGGTGGCGGCCAGGTTGTCGCCGCCGCTTTCCACAAACACGATGTCGGCGTTGGGGAACTCGCCCAGCATGCGGTCGATGGCTTCGAGGTTGATGGAGCAGTCCTCGCGGATGGCGGTGTGGGGGCAGCCGCCGGTTTCCACACCCAGGATGCGCTCTGCGGGCAGCGCGCCGCTCACGGTGAGGAGGCGCTGGTCTTCCTTGGTGTAGATGTCGTTGGTGATGGCGATGAGGTCGTAGTCATCGCGCATGGTCTTGCACAGCATTTCCAGCAGCGTGGTCTTGCCGGAGCCGACGGGGCCACCGATGCCCACGCGCAGGGGCGGCAGGTTCTTGGTGCGGTTCGGGACGTGGTGCAGGTTGCTGGTGGTCATGATCGGAAGAGGCGGGAGTATTGGGTTTCGTGCTGGGCTGACAGGATGGCGAGCATGGGCGAAAAGGCCTGGCGCTCGCTGTCCATCAGCCCGATGGCATGGTCGGCTGCGGCGGGGATGGCATCGGCCAGCCGGGCCAGGATGCGCTGGCCGGCGCTTTGGCCCAGCTGCATGGATTTGAGGGCGGCTTGCACCATGTTCTCCGCCCAGCCAAAAGCGTAGGCCAGCAGGACGTCGCGCACGGGCGCCTGGGTGGTGGAGGCGGCCAGTGCGAATGCCACAGGGTAGGTGGGGGGTAATGCGGCCAGGTGGCGCACGGCGGGCATCAGGGTCTCGTCGCCCTGGTTCTGATTGCGCAGCCAGTCGGCCATCGATCGGCCCATTTGCTCGGTCTGGAGGCGCAGTTCGCTCGTTTCTCGGGTGTGCAGCACCCAGTCGTTGAGTTCGCGCACATGCGCCCAGTCGGCGCGCCGCCACGCACCCACAGCCTTGGCGATGAGGGCCATGTCGCCCCGGGCCTGCGTGATGTGGAGCTGGTCCTGCAGCCAGTCACCCACGGCGGTTTCGCTGGCGAGGCCCACATTTTCAATGGCGCTCTCCAGCCCCTCGGAATACGAAAACCCGCCCACCGGCAGTGCAGGGGAGGCCAGCCACATCAGCTGCAAAAAGCTGGCGGCCGGCAGCGGCGTGGGGCGGTCCAGGCGCATGGGCGGTGGCTCAGTGGTCGTGGTTGCAGTTCGGACCGTGCACGTGCCCTTGGGCCACCACGGGGATGGACACCGTGCGGCCTCGGGCTGGGGGCGTGGCCGCAGCCGGTACCTCTGTGTGCGTGTGCCCGTGGTCATGGCCATGATCGTGCGCGTGACCATGCTCGTGGTCGTGATCGTGGCTATGGCCGTGACCCCCATGGTGGTGCCCGCCGCCATGCCCCGCAGCATAGGCACCGCCTTCGGGTTCAAACGGCAGGTTTTGCTCGTTCACGATGAGGTGCATGGCGCGCAGCATGTCGGCCAGCACGTGGTCAGGCTCGATCTTGAGGTGGTCGGGCTGCAGCTCGATGGGCACGTGGCGGTTGCCCAGGTGGTAGGCGGCGCGGGTCAGGTCAAACGGTGTGCCGTGGTGTTGGCAGTGTGTGATGACCAGCACCGGCTGCGGCGCTGCGATCACGCGCACCATGGAACCGTCTTCGGCCACCAGCACATCGCCGCCGCGCACCAGGGTGCCACGGGGCAGGAAGATGCCCAGTGCGCGTCCGGCCGAGTCGGTGGCTGCAAAGCGGCTTTTCTGGCGCACGTCCCAGTCCAGCTCGATGGTGGTGGCGCGCTTGAGCAGTACGGGAGCGAGGCCTTGGCCTTGGGGGAGAAGTTTGGAGACCTGGATCATGGCAAGAGGGAAGGGCGGAGCCGGAAAGGCGAGGTCAACATTGTGGCCCTGGCCGAAAGGCGATGCGCGGATGCGCTACAGGGCGCGGCTCATGTAGCGGCTGTGGGGATCGTGCCGGTAGCTGCCGAATGGTGCACAGTCGGTAAAGCCGTAGCGCAGGTAGAGCTGGTGCGCGGGTTCAAAGAAGGGCTGGGTGCCCGTTTCCAGGCTGATGCGCTGGTAGCCCAGGTCCACCGCCTGGCCCAGGATGTGTTCCAGCACGGCCCGGCCCACTCCCTGGCCACGCACGCTGGCTGCTGTGCGCATGGACTTGAGCTCGGCATGGTCGGCATCCAGGTGCTTGAGTGCGCCGGTACCCACCAGCTCGTCATCGCCGCGCCAGGCCGTCCAGAAGCGGATCTCAGGCTGGCGCAGTTGCACCATGTCGAGCGCGTGCACGCTCTCCGGTGGCGAGGTGGCACGCATGTCCTTCAAATGCTCCTGCATGAAGGCTTCGATGCGGGGATCGGTCAGGTCGTCCAGGCGGATCCGCAGGTCTTGCAGCAAGGCGTTCATGGGAAGCAACCTCAGAACAGGAAGTAGCGCTGTGCCATGGGCAGCACGGTGGCCGCTTCACAGGTGAGCAGCTGGCCGTCGGCGCGCACGGTGTAGGTCTGCGCGTCCACCTCCATCTTGGGCGTGTAGCTGTTGTGCACCATGTCGCGCTTGCGGATGCCGCGGATGTTGCGCACGGCGGAAAGCGTCTTGCGCAGGCCAAAGCGCTCGCCAATGCCAGCAGCCAATCCTGCCTGCGAGACAAAGGTGAGCGACGTTTTGGCGATGGCCCCGCCAAACGCGCCAAACATGGGCCGATAGTGCACGGGCTGCGGYGTGGGGATGGACGCGTTGGGGTCGCCCATCGCAGCCATGGCAATCAGTCCGCCCTTCAGGATCAGCGCGGGCTTGACGCCAAAGAACGCGGGCTTCCAGATCACGATGTCGGCCCACTTGCCGACTTCGAGCGACCCCACCTCGTGGCTGATGCCGTGCGCAATCGCGGGGTTGATGGTGTATTTGGCCACGTAGCGCTTGATGCGCGTGTTGTCGTTGCGGGCCGTGTCACCTTGCAAGCTGCCGCGCTGCACCTTCATCTTGTGCGCCGTCTGCCAGGTGCGCAGGATSACYTCGCCSACGCGGCCCATGGCCTGGCTGTCGCTGCTCATCATGCTGATGGCGCCCAGGTCGTGCAGSAYGTCCTCGGCSGCGATGGTTTCCTTGCGGATGCGSSWYTCGGCRAAGGCCAGRTCCTCGGCAATGCYGGCRTCSAGGTGGTGGCACACCATGAGCATGTCSACRTGCTCGTCSAGCGTGTTSTSSGTGTASGGCATGGTGGGGTTGGTGGARSWGGGCAGRAAGTTSTCYTCGCCCACCACGCGCAGGATGTCCGGTGCATGGCCGCCGCCTGCGCCCTCGGTGTGGAAGGCGCAGATCCCGCGCCCGCCCACGGCGGCAATGGTGTTCTCSACRAAGCCCGATTCGTTGAGCGTGTCGCTGTGTATGGCCACCTGCGTGTCGGTGGCTTCGGCCACATCCAGGCAGTTGCTGATGGCCGAGGGCGTGGTGCCCCAGTCTTCGTGCAGCTTCAGGCCAATGGCGCCCGCGTTGATCTGCTCGTGCAGCGCATCGGGCAGGCTGGCGTTGCCCTTGCCGAGGAAGCCGAGGTTCATGGGGAAGGCGTCGGCGGCCTGCAGCATGCGCTCCATGTTGAAGGGGCCCGACGTGCAGGTGGTGGCCAGCGTGCCCGTGGCGGGGCCGGTGCCGCCGCCCAGCATGGTGGTCACGCCGCTGGCCAGTGCCTCTTCGATCTGCTGCGGGCAGATGAAGTGGATATGGCTGTCGATGCCGCCTGCGGTGACGATGTTGCCCTCGCAGCTGATGACCTCGGTGCCSGGGCCGATGACGATGTCCACGCCSGGCTGSRYGTCGGGRTTGCCGGCYTTGCCGATGGCGGCGATGCGGCCTGCGCGCRGGCCGATGTCGGCCTTGAAGATGCCGGTGTGGTCTACCACCAGGGCGTTGGTCAGCACTGTGTCCACCGCGCCTTGTGCGTTGCTGCGCTGGCTCTGTGCCATACCGTCGCGAATCGTCTTGCCGCCGCCAAACTTCACCTCTTCGCCGTAGCTGCCAGCCCGCAGGGTGTGGTCGGCCTCGACTTCGAGAATGAGTTCGGTGTCGGCCAGGCGCACGCGGTCGCCCACSGTGGGGCCGAACATCTCGGCGTAGGCGCGTCGTCCAATGGTTGCCATGTGAGGGGTGCTCCGCAAGAACGGTTTACTATGTTTTTGATAGCTGCTGGGGCAATTGATACCGGCGCTATCGGCCAATTGGGCTTGAGTTTGCTACAGCGGGCCCTGCGTCAGGCCCTGAAAGCCGAACACGCGGCGCTCGCCCGCGTAGTCCACCAGCTCCACGGTGCGCTCCTGGCCGGGTTCAAAGCGCACGGCGGTGCCGGATGCGATGTTGAGCCGCATGCCGCGTGCAGCCGCACGGTCAAAGTCCAGGGCGTTGTTGGTCTCGGCAAAGTGGTAGTGCGAGCCCACCTGGATGGGCCGGTCGCCGGTGTTGCGCACCACCACGGTCAGCGTACGGCGGCCGGTGTTGAGCGCGTGCTCGCCGGGTTCGGTAAAAAGTTCGCCAGGGATCATGGTCGGGTCCTTGAGGGGGGAGCTGCTGCGGTGTCGGTATGCATGACGCCAGTCAGACCTGTCAGGCCATCTGGGCCAGCAGGGCGCCACCCATCAGTGCCACGGCAGCGCCTGCAGCGCGGCTGAGCCACACGGTGCGATGGCGCAGTGCCCAGCCTGCCGCCAGCCCCACGCCATGCAGCAGCACGGTGGCCGTCAGCATGCCCGCCAGGGTTTGCGAGGCGCTGTGGCTGCCCGCCAGCTCGACGCCGTGGGCCACGCCGTGAAAGACGGCAAACACCCCCACGCCCAGCGCGGCCACGAGGCCAGGCACGCGCAGGCGCGACACGACGAGCAGGCCCGTGGCCAGCAGCGACGCGGCAATCATCGGCTCCACCGCAGGCAGTGCCACGCCCTGCAGGCCCAGCACTGCGCCCGCCAGCAACATGGCCGCAAAGCCCACAGGGCCCCACAGCAGTTCGCGTCCAGCACGGCGCGCGGACAGGGCGCTCCACAGGCCCACGGCCACCATGGCGGCCAAGTGGTCCAGGCCGAACAAGGGGTGGGCCAAGCCGCTCAGAAAACTGTTGTGGATGTGGGATTCAGCGCCGGTATGGGCGATGGCGCTAGAACTGATTGCACTGGCTGCTATGAAAAGAAGAGCGGCTGTGTGACGGTGTGAGAGTGTGATGCGCATGGGGGCTCCACAGAGAGAAGGTGGCAAGTGTTGGGGAGGGGTCAGACGATCGGCTGATGGACGGTGACGAGCTTGGTGCCGTCGGGGAACGTGGCCTCCACCTGGATGTCCGGAATCATCTCGGSGATGCCKTCCATCACGTCSGCGCGGGTCAGCACGSTGCGGCCYTCGCTCATSAGCTSCGCSACGSTCTTGCCGTCGCGCGCGCCTTCCATCACGGCGGCRSWGATCAGSGCGACGGMYTCGGGGTAGTTGAGCTTCAGCCCSCGSGCCTTGCGGCGYTCGGCCAGCAGKGCKGCGGTRAAGATCAGCAGCTTGTCTTTYTCRCGMGGGGTCAGTTCCATGTCGTTCTGCTCAATGTAAGGAGGGGTGGGCTCGTGTGGCGGGTTGTCCTGGCCGGACACACGGGGCAATCGTCATCGATGGCCATGCGGTCCGAAGGGCAGCGGATTCATCATAGGCAGCAAGCCCCGTGCCCGCCATACGCCAGAGGGCGAAGGTGCGCTGGACGTGACGGCGAATCGTGGCATGGAAACTGCACTTGCAAGGGCTGCCGTCGTCCTTTGCCCATGCCCCTTTCCACCGCCCCCCTTGCACCGCCCGACGCGGCCTCGGCAGCAGCCTTGGGGCGGGATGCCGACGCGCAAGCGCCGCAGCAGGTCGTGAAGGTSCGGCGCGACTACAACAGCTGGGTGGCSASCGARACSMTSGAGGACTACGCRCTGCGCTACACGCCGCAGCGCTTTCGCAARTGGTCYGAATGGCGSGTGGCCAACACGGCSTTYGGYGCGGCYTCGTTCCTGRTSCTGGAGGCCGTGGGCGCSACGCTGCTGGTGCAGTACGGCTTCATCAATGCCTTCTGGGCCATAGTGGCCACGGGGCTCATCATCTTCCTGGCGGGGCTGCCCATCAGCGTGTATGCGGCGCGCTATGGGGTGGACATGGACCTGCTCACGCGCGGCGCGGGCTTYGGCTACATCGGCTCCACGCTCACCTCGCTGATCTACGCCAGCTTCACTTTCATCTTCTTCGCGCTGGAGGCGGCCGTGATGGCCTATGCGCTGGAGCTGGCACTCGACATCCCGCCCACCTGGGGCTACCTCATCTGCGCCATTGTGGTGATTCCGCTGGTSACSCACGGTGTSTCGGCCATCAGCCGSCTGCAGSTGTGGACSCAGCCGCTSTGGCTGGTGATGCTGGTGGTGCCSTTYGYCTWYGTGCTGGTGCGCGATCCTGGTGCGTTTTCCGGGGTTGTGCACTACGGTGGTGAATCGATGCGCGGCGCCACGTTCCAACTGCCCTTGTTTGGTGCAGCACTCACCGTGGGCATTGCACTCATCACCCAGATGGGGGAGCAGGCTGACTATCTGCGCTTCATGCCCGCCCGCACGCCCGCCACGCGCGGGCGCTGGTGGCTGGGTGTGCTGGTGGGCGGGCCGGGCTGGGTGGTGCTGGGGGTGCTCAAGATGCTGGGCGGCGCGCTGCTTGCCTATCTGGCGCTCACCCACATGGTCCCCGCCGACCGTGCGGTGGACCCTAACCAGATGTACCTGGCCGCCTATGAATAYGTGTTCCCCAACTACGGCTGGGCGGTGGCGGCCACGGCCTTGTTTGTGGTGGTCTCGCAGCTCAAGATTAACGTGACCAACGCCTACGCGGGCTCGCTGGCGTGGTCCAACTTCTTCTCGCGCCTCACGCACAGCCACCCGGGGCGGGTGGTGTGGGTGGTGTTCAACACGCTGATCGCCTTCATGCTGATGGAGATGAACGTGTTCCGCGCCATGGGCGAGGTGCTGGGGCTGTACTCCAACATCGCCATCGCCTGGATCATGTCCGTGGTGGCCGACCTSGTCATCAACAAGCCGCTGGGCCTGTCGCCCAAGGGCATTGAGTTCAAGCGCGCGCATCTGTACGACATCAACCCGGTGGGCGTGGGTTCGATGGCGCTGGCGTCCATCCTGTCCATCAGCGCGCACCTGGGGCTGTTCGGCCCGCTGCCGCAGGCGTTCTCGGCCGTCATTGCGATGGCGGTGGCCTTTGTCACTGCGCCGCTCATTGCCTGGGCCACCGGGGGGCGCTACTACATTGCGCGCCAGTCCGAGCCCGTTGCGCTGGCCGACGTGATGGCGGTGCCCCTGCATGGCCCGCTGCGCCGCAATGCCGAAGGGGGGCTGGGCGCAGAGGCGGGCAGTTACCGGCGCACCACCGTGCAGCRCTGCGTGATCTGCGAGCGCGAGTACGAAGSSCCCGAYATGGCSCASTGCCCSGCSTACCRGGGCGCSATCTGCTCGCTGTGCTGCACGCTSGAYGCGCGCTGCGGCGACCTGTGCAAGCCCCACGCGAGCATGGCGGTGCAGTGGTCGGCCGCCTTGCGCTGGGTGCTGCCGCGCGCCATGTGGCGGTACCTGGACACGGGCCTGGGGCACTTTTTGCTGCTGATGCTGGTGATTGCGCCGCTGCTGGCCTCGGTGATGGGCCTGCTGTACCACCAGGAGCTCAACACCATCGCCCAGGCGGCCACGGACACCGAGGTGATGGCGGCACCCGAAGTGGCGCTGCGCTCGGGCCTGCTCAAGGCGTATCTCGCGCTGCTGGTGATCTCGGGCATCGTGGCCTGGTGGCTGGTGCTGGCGCACMAGAGCCGCMAGGTSGCGCAGGAGGARTCSAACCGCCAGACCGGCCTCTTGGTGCGCGAGATCGAGCTGCACCGCCAGACCGACGAGGCGCTGCAGACAGCGCGCAGCGTCGCCGAGCAGGCGCGCCAGGTGGCCGAAGCGGCCCAGCGCGCGGCCGACCAGGCCAACCAGGCCAAGAGCCGCTATATCAGCGCCATCAGCCACGAGMTCCGCACGCCGCTCAACWCCATCCTGGGCTATGCCCAGCTCATGGGCGAAGACGCGGGTGTGCCCCCGCACCGCAAGCAGGCGGTGCATGTGATCCGGCGCGGCGGCGAGCATTTGTTGTCGCTCATCGAAGGCACGCTCGACATCGCGCGCATCGAGTCGGGCAAGCTCACGCTCGAGGTGGCGCCCATGCGCTTTGCGGACGGGCTGCACGAGATGGCCAGCCTGTTCGAACTGCAAGCTGCCGCCAAGGGCCTGGCGTTCACGTTTGATGTGCAAGGCGTGATTCCGGAAGTGGTGCRTGCCGATGACAAGCGGCTGCGCCAGATCCTCATCAACCTGCTGGGCAACGCCGTCAAGTTCACGGCGCACGGCACTGTCACGCTGCGCGTGCGCCATGCGCGCGAGATGGCACGCATCGAGGTGCAGGACACGGGGCCGGGCCTCGCGGCCGAGGASATCGAGCGCATCTTCGAGCCCTTTGCACGCGGCGGCTCGGGCGGCGGCAGCACCACGGCCGCGCCGGGCGCAGGCCTGGGCCTGACCATTGCCAAGATGCTCACCGCACTCATGGGAGGTGAACTGACGGTGAGCAGCACGCCGGGCGTAGGCTCGGTGTTCCACGTCAAGCTGTTCCTGCCCGAGGTGCATGGGGATGTGCTGGGCAAGGCGGCGGCGCCCGTGGCGGTGCAAGCCCAGCGCGCCCGCAGGGGGTATGCAGGCGAGCGCCGCCGCATCCTGGTGGTGGACAACGAGGAGCCCGACCGCGAACTGCTGCTGCAACTGCTGGAACCCTTGGGCTTTGAGCTGCGCCAGGCGGCCAGCGGCCACGACGCGCTGGACCTGCTGGCCACGGGCTACCGGCCGCACGCGATCTTCATGGACCTGGCCATGCCGGGCATTGATGGATGGGAGACGCTGCGGCGCGTGCGGCAGATGCGGTTGCCAAACGTGCATTGCGCCATTGTTTCCGCCAATGCCTTCGACAAGGCGCTCGATAATGACGTGGAGATCAGCCCCGAAGACTTCATCGTCAAGCCCGTGCGCCACAGCGAGCTGCTGGACTGGCTGGAGCGCCGCCTGGGCCTGCAATGGCAATACGACGAGGCTGCCGAGGCCTTCACGGGGCCAGCGCCCACGGCAGCCTCTGCGGCGCCCGCACCCCTCACATACCCCGATACCACTGCGCTGGCGGCTTTGGCGCAGGCAGTGTCTTTGGGCTACTACCGGGGCATTCTCAACACCCTGGACGACATTGAACGCAGCCAGCCCGCACACAGCGCTTTTGTGGGCACCATGCGGCAGCTGGCCAAGCAGTTCCAATTCGATGCCATGGGCCAGATCCTGGAACAGGCACCCTCGTGATGACCACCGCCAACCCACCTTCCTTTCAGGCCCCTGCCGCGCCGGGTGCCGCGCTGGACCGCACCGACAGCGATGTGGTGCTGATCGTGGACGACGTGCCGGACAACCTGGCCGTCTTGCACGACGCGCTGGATGAGTCGGGCTACACCGTGCTGGTGGCCACGCATGGCGAGGCCGCCCTGCAGCGCGCTGCGCAGGCCCTGCCCGACATCGTGTTGCTGGACGCGATGATGCCCGGCATGGACGGCTTTGAAGTGGCCCGGCGCTTGAAGGCATCGCCCGCCACGGCACACATTCCCATCATCTTCATGACCGGTCTCACCGAGACCGAACACCTGGTGGCCGCGCTGGAGGCGGGTGGCGTGGACTACGTCACCAAGCCCATCAAGCCGCGCGAGGTGATGGCGCGCATGGGGGTGCACCTGGGCTCTGCCCGAAAGGCCCGGCAGGACGCGCGCCAGGCCCGCGAGGCGCGCAACGCGCTCGATGCGTTTGGCTACGCCAGCATCACCGTGCGTGCGGTGGACGGACGCATCGTGTGGCAGACCCCGCTGGCGCGCGAGCTGCTGCAAAGTTACTTTGGTGAAGTGGGCCCGGACGGCGCGCCCACCACCTTCGGCCAATGGGCGCCCGAGCCGGTGCAGGCCTGGCTGCGTCGCCATGTGCTGGCCGACAACGCGGCCGAGCTGCTGGCCGCTTCGCTGGCCGAGCCCCCGCGCCTTGCGGTGGAGCAGGGTGCCCGCAGGCTGACCTTCCGCCTGCACCAGCAGGCTGGCGACAGCGCCGGCGGCGGCGACTGGCTCATCGTGATGCGCGAGGTGTCGGATGCTAAGATCATCGAATCCATGAGCCTGTCCTTCAAGCTCACSGCGCGCGAGGCCGAGGTGCTSTACTGGGTGGTCAAGGGMAAGAYCAACMRSGACATCGGCGASATCCTGGGCRSCAGCCCCGCCACSGYCAAGAAGCACCTGGAGCGTGTGTTTGCCAAGCTGGGGGTGGAAACACGCACCGCAGCAGCGGCCATGGCCATGAACCGCATCCGGCAGTTGCATCCCCAGTTTGAAGGGTGACCGTCGGGGCCAAAAAAACGCATTGACCTTGTCATGTTGCAGCGCAATAATCGCGCACCTTCATTTCCGGAGCCCCAGCGTGGAAAGTGCCAGTTGTTGCAGTGAACCCCAGCAAGCCGTGACGGCTGCTGCCTGCCAGGCCTCCTGACGCCCGCTCCCGGGCCGTGGATTGCCTTGTGCAAGCTCCGGCCCCGTCTCTCCCAGCCCCTGTTGTACCCCGTGCGCCCCCTTCGGCCATGGCGGTGTGGGTGGCTTTACCGTCTTGCCGCTTTGCTGCATCTGTGCCGTCTGCACGGGCCGCGCCCCTTTGGCTGGGGCATGGCCCGCCTGCTGTGACGGTGCCCCCCTGGCGCCCATCTGCGTCTGCGTGCTCCGCCCTGCCTGACAAGGACAACGGCCATGCGTTTTTTTGTTGTGGATCTGCCCCGCCTTTTCCAGCGTGCGGTGGCGCCTGGCGCTGAACGCGCCGAGTATGCTGCATCGCTGCCTTCAGGCGCGCAGGGCCCTGCCCATGGGGCCGCTGACAGCCTGCAAGCCGTGGCCGAACTTGACGGCACCACGTTGTGGCCCACGCACCGCATTCGCTGCTACCTGCATGGCCAGCCGCCTGTGCGGGCATTGCGCCGCCGGGCGCGGCCGCTTTAAGCCGGCCCACGCCGGTATTGCAACCACTACCCAGGAGGCCCCATGGACCCAGACCCGCGCAGGCGCTCCGAAGCGCCGCCCCACACCACATCCCCATTGAACTTTGCATACCAGGCCCAGGGCCCGGGGCGATGGCTCGCGTGACGGCGTGAGCCTCACGCCTCTGGCCGTTGCCGGCCAGAAGGAGTGACTCACCATGTTCCGTTTCATCAACATTTCTGCGCACACGGCACCGCTGCCCGTGACGCGCAACGCCGTCAGCGCTTGCTGCTAGGGAGACCGCCATGAGCTTCCTGCACCACCTGTTCGACCGCTTTTTGCACACCCGCCATGTGACGCGCCACTTTGCGCGGCGGCTGATCCTGGACACGCTGACCCTGGGCCGCGCGCCCACCCCCGCCACCTCGCCCGACCTGCTCAGCCGCGAGCTGCAGCGCGCCGCCAGCGATGACCTGCCCCCACTGATCGAGCGCCTGCAGTCCGACCCTGCGGGTCTGAGTGACGCCCAGGCCGCCGCCGCCTTGGCCCAACACGGGCCCAACGAGGTGGAGCACGAAAAGCCGCTGCCCGCCTGGCTGCACCTGTGGCACTGCTACAAGAACCCGTTCAACGTGCTGCTCACGGTGCTGGCACTGATCTCGTACCTCACCGAAGACCACGAGGCCACCGTCGTGATTCTGGCCATGGTGGTGCTCTCCACGCTGCTGCGGTTTGTGCAGGAGGGCCGCTCCAACCGCGCGGCCGAGCGCCTCAAGTCGCTGGTCAGCAACACCGCCACGGTGCTGCGCCGCAGCGGCGCGGAGGCCGCAGCCACGCCGCGCGAACTGCCCATCCACCAGCTGGTGCCGGGCGACCACATCGTGCTGTCGGCGGGCGACATGATCCCGTCGGACTGCCGCGTGCTCACGGCCAAGGACCTGTTCGTGAGCCAGTCGGCCATGACGGGCGAATCGCTGCCGGTCGAAAAATTTGCCGAGCGCAGCCAGCCCGGCACCAGTGCGCTGGACGCCACCAACCTGCTGTTCATGGGCACCAACGTGGTCTCGGGCTCGGCCACGGCGCTGGTGGTGGCTACGGGCAACCACACCTACTTTGGCACGTTGGCCACCCGCGTCACGGYCACCGACCGCACGCCCACCGCGTTCCAGGCAGGCGTCAACAGCGTGAGCTGGCTGCTGATCCGCTTTGCGCTGGTCATGGTGCCCATCGTGCTGGTGGTCAACGGCTTTACCAAGGGCGACTGGCTGGAGGYGTTTCTGTTCGCGCTGTCGGTGGCCGTGGGCCTCACGCCCGAGATGCTGCCCATGATCGTGACCAGCACGCTGGCCAAGGGCGCCGTGCTGCTGTCGCGCAAGAAGGTGGTGGTCAAGCGGTTGGACGCGATCCAGAACTTTGGCGCCATGGACGTGCTGTGCACCGACAAGACCGGCACGCTCACACAGGACAAGATCTTTCTGGAGCGCCACACCGACGTGTTCGGCCACAACAGTGACGAGGTGCTGGCCTTTACCTACCTCAACAGCCACTACCAGAGCGGCCTGAAGAACCTGCTGGACCACGCCGTGCTGGAGCATGTGGAGCTGCAGACCGACCTGCGCCTGGCGCAGGACTACCGCAAGGTCGATGAGGTGCCGTTCGACTTCGTGCGCCGGCGCATGTCGGTCATCGTCAGCGAGCGCAACGAGCACCACGAGCTGATCTGCAAGGGCGCGGTGGAGGAGATGCTGGACGTGTGCACCCAGGTGCGTGTGGTGGAAGACTCCGGCGCGCAAGACCTGCCGCTGGACGCCACCCTGCGCGCACGGGTGCTGGAGGTGACGCGCGGTCTGAACAACGAGGGCCTGCGCGTGGTCGCCGTGGCCATGAAGGAGACGCCACCCCAGCAGACGGTGTACAGCGTGGCCGATGAATCGGGCCTCACGCTGATCGGCTACGTGGCGTTTCTGGACCCACCGAAGGAATCCACCGCCCCTGCGCTCAAGGCGCTGGCCTCGCACGGTGTGGCCGTGAAGGTGCTGACCGGCGATAACGAGCTGGTGACGCTCAAGGTCTGCCGCGAGGTGGGCCTGGCTGTGCAGGGCGTGTTGCTGGGCAAGGACGTGGACGCCATGGACGACATCACCCTGGCGCGCGCGGCCGACACCCACAACGTGTTTGCCAAGCTCTCGCCACTGCACAAGGAGCGGCTGGTGCGCGCGCTGCGCGCGGGCGGCCATGTGGTGGGCTTCATGGGCGACGGCATCAACGACGCCCCCGCGCTGCGTGCGGCCGACATCGGCATCAGCGTGGACAGCGCGGTGGACRTKGCCAAGGAGKCGGCCGACATCATCCTGCTSGAGAARAGCCTGATGGTGCTGGARSAGGGCGTGRTGGARGGCCGCMRSACCTTYRSCAACATGCTSAAGTACATCMRSMTSACGGCSAGCTCSAAYTTCGGCAACGTGTTCTCGGTGCTGGTGGCCAGTGCGTTCCTGCCMTTYYTGCCGATGCTGCCGCTGCACCTSYTGGTGCAGAACCTGCTGTATGACCTGTCGCAGATCGCCATCCCGTTCGACAACGTGGACGAGGAGCTCATCCGCAACCCGCTGAAGTGGAACCCGGGCGACATCGGCCGCTTCATGGTGTTCTTCGGGCCCATCAGCTCGGTGTTCGACATCACCACCTTCGCCGTCATGTGGCACGTGTTTGGTGCCAACAACGTCGGGGCGCAGACGCTGTTCCAGTCGGGCTGGTTCGTGGTGGGGCTGCTCACGCAGACGCTGATCGTGCACATGATCCGCACGCCCAAGCTGCCATTTGTGCAAAGCGTGGCGTCGGTGCCGCTGCTTGCGGCCACGGTGCTCATCATGGCGGTGGGCATCTTCATCCCCATGGGGCCGCTGGCCGGGCACTTCAAGCTGCAGGCGCTGCCGCTGGCTTACTTTCCGTGGCTGGTGGGCATTCTGGCGGGCTACGTGCTGCTGACGACCGTGATGAAGCGCTGGTACGTGCGGCGCTACGGCTGGCAGTGAGCGGACGCCAAGCGCGGGCCAGGGTCAGCGCGCCAGCGCCTGCTCCAGTTGCTGCTTGTTCATCCGGGAGCGACCCCGGATGTTCTCTCGCTTGGCGTCCTCGTACAGCTGCTCGCGCGTGCGGCCCTGCGGGCCGCGGTGCGAGTTTTTGCCGCCGCGTACGGGTGCGGGCGTGGCTTTCAGGGTCTTGGGGTTGGCCGTGCGGGCTTCGCCGTGTTGCGCGCGTTCCTTGTTCACTGTGCGCGCGGCAATCTCTTCGGCGGTGCTTTCGCTCTCTCCGCGCTCCAGCAGGCTGTCCTTGATGTGTTCGTACTGGCGCTCGCGTTTGGCGCTCCAGGCGGCACGTGGCATGGGGACTCCTTTCCGATCAACAGGTGAGCTTTTCAGCTTAGACCCGTGACTTGGCGGAGCGGTCAGTGCATCGTGACGGCGGGTGTAGGACAGGCCCGCTGGGCCGCCCGGAGGGGCGCCGCAGGCACTTCGGGCGCATATTTGAGAAAAAGTGGCTGCAAGCGCTAGTGTTTCATGCGCTGGCAGCTATCTTTTTTGTAGTGTTTCTACATCCCCAGCGACTTGAGCAGCGCATCCGTGTCGTCCTGGCCGGCTGGCGGTGGGGCGGGCACGGGCGGTGCTTCTTGCGACTGGGCCATCAGCGCGTCCGGGTCGGGAGCTTCCTGGGCTTCAAAGTCGTAGAGCTTGATGAACTCGGTGCGGTCGATGGCGAGTTCCAGGTAGAAGATGTTGTTGTTGCTGGTGTAGAAGGTCACGCGCCGGGCCTCGGGCTTGTCGAGGTTGGCGTCCACCGACAGCTGCACCTGCTTGTTCAGCACCAGCATCTTGGGCTGGTTCTGCGTGATGTGGGTCTGCAGCTCGCGCCGCACCTTGCCGGTGAAGTCGCCCACCACCTGGTTCATCAGCTCGCCCATCACGTTGCTGACCTCGTCGGAGGTGTACGAACTGACCAGGTCATCCTTGGACATGCCCATGTTCAGCAGGTAGTTGGCGTACAGCTCCATCGCCGCCTGGCCTGAGAAATTGATGATCACCAGCCCCGAGAAGCCGCCGTCAAACAGCACAAAGCAGCCAATGTCGGGTTTCAGGCAGGTCTTGCTGATGCGCTGCACCATGCCGGAATAGTGGATCTGGCTGTGTGTAGCCACGCCCAGCACGCGGGTGACGGAGTTGCACAGGCTTATCAAAAGGTCTTCGGTGCCGTAAACGGGGGATTTTTCGGGGGTGCTCATGGTGGGGGTAGCGGAAAACAACTTGGTGCACAGCATAGGCGATGATGCCGCCGTAAACCAGAGTGCAGGCCCTGCCGTGGTGCCGATCCCCCCGTGGTATCCCGGTCATTGACTTTCGACGGGGCTCGGATATCGTGCTTTTCATCCAAATAAGAGAGGGGGGCCCGATGGGCAATGTCTATTTCTATGGCCTGACCGATTTCCAGGCGATCGCCACCGGGGCGGCCGTGCTGGCCAGCGGCGGTGGTGGCAGTTACCAAGACGCATGCGCCATCGTGCAGCAGCTGGCAGACCAGGGCTACACGGGCACGGTGCAGGTGCAGGACTACGACGGCGCCACCAATGCCTGTGTGCTGGCCATCATGGGTTCGCCCGACGCGGCCGACAACCTCACCCTCACGGCGGTGCAGAACTCCATCAGCAACACCGTGGCCGTGATGCAGGCGTACACCGGCATGCAGCCAGGCGCCTTCATCCCGGTGGAGATCGGGCCCATCAATTCGCTGGTGCCGCTGATTGGCGCGGCCATGTCGGGCGGCAGCATCTGGGTGGTGAACGGCGATGGCGCAGGCCGTGCCGTGCCTGAGCTGCCCCAGACCACCTTCACCGCCCCTTCCGGGCCAGCGCCCAGTCCCGCCGTGCTGGCCAGCGATGCGTCTACGCTGGTGGCGGCGGAGTACGCGGTGCTGGGCTCCGGCACGGCGTCGGGCATCGAGTCGCTGGCGGGCGGGGTGGTGGGCGGTTTTGGCGGGTACTCGGGTATCGCGATGTGGCCCTCCAACGCAGGCAACCAGTTCGCGTTGTCGGGCAGCTACATTCCGGGCACGCTGGAGCAGGCACGCCAGCTGGGCCTGCAGCTCTTGCAGGCGGTCACGCCGCTCAGCACCCAGGCCGTGGCGGCGGGCATCCAGAACCTCACCGGCCGTGCCGCGCGCGCCGTGGTCACCAACTTTTTCATCACCTCGGTCAGCCAGTCCACGTCCAGCGCGTCGCTGGACTCGGGCATCATCCGGCTGGACAATGCACCCGACCCGGCCCAGAGCACCGAGACACATTACCTCTACAACCTCAACGAGAACCTGATCATGTATTCGGCGGCCAGCACCACCCCCGACATCATTGCGCCCGACTCGATCTGCTACTACTCCGAGAGCACGGGGCGCGGTTTCTCGAACGCGAGCGACKACCTGGCCCAGTATTTCGATGCCACAACGGGCCGCAGCACCGGCAACCAGGTGAGCGTGATTGCGGTGCAGACTGCGCCCCAGCTCTACAACACCCCTGGTGTCGTGGCATCGTTTGCCGCGCTGCTGCGCAATATCGGTTACGCGGGTGGCATGCCGCCCGGCTGAACCCTGCAGCCCGCACCGACGCACGAGAGAAACGGAACGCTGTGAAAAAAGGTGGTCATGGCCATGGGTGAGGCGGACCTGAACAAGGAGCGGCTGGAGCTGGCCCTGGAGGCCGCCGGGCTCGACCTGTGGGAGAACGACCTCATCACCGGCAACGTCACGCGCAAGGCGACCAAGACGTTTGAAGAGCTGGGGTTCTCCGAGGATGAAATCGTCTCGGGCGTGCAGGACATCTACGGCCTGTTCCACCCCGACGACATCGACACCGTGCGCAAGGCCGTGGCCGACCACCTGACGGGCGTCACGCCGCAGTACCGGTGTGAGTTCCGGCTGCGCTCCAAGAGTGGCGAGTGGATCTGGTTTGCCAACTATGGCCGCATCATGGACGGCCACAGCGAGACGCCCGGCAAGCGCTTGATCGGCGTCACGTTCAACATCCACGACCGCAAGTGCCGCGAGACCGAGATCGCCCAGATCAACCAGCAGCTCACCGAGCAGAACCGCCTGCTGCAGCAGCTCAACGCCACGCTGGAGCGGTTGGCCGCCAACGACTCGCTCACGGGCCTGTCCAACCGCCGCACGCTGATGGAGCTGGGTGCCAAGGAATACAAGCGCACGGAGCGTTTTGGGCACCCGATGTCCGTGCTGGTGGCAGACATCGATTTGTTCAAGACCGTCAACGACCTGTACGGCCACCTGGCGGGCGACCGCGTGATCTGTGCCGTGGCCCAGGTGTGTGCCGGGCACAAGCGCAGCGGTGTGGACATCGTCGCGCGGTTTGGGGGCGAGGAGTTTGTCATCGTGCTGCCCGAGACCGACAGCGCGAGCGCGTTGCAAGTGGCAGAGTCGCTGCGCCGCGAGGTCGAGTCCTTGCTGGTGTGCGTGGGCGACGAAGGGCAGGAGGTGGCCGTCACCGTGAGCATTGGCGTAGCCACCCTGTACAAGGGCTCGGGGATGAATTTTGAAGAGCTGGTGAACCGTGCCGACCAGGCCCTCTACCAAGCCAAGGGCACAGGGCGCAATGCCGTGTACTGCGCCGACATGCCGCCCGAAAAAGGGGGCGTGGTCGAGCAGGTTTCGCTCGACCTGGGAGGGGGGATCTCTCAGCCCTGAGGCCCGCGCGCGGCCTGGTGGATCGCCGCCCGGATGCGCGGGTAGGTGCCGCAGCGGCAGGCATTGCCCGACATGGCGGCGTCGATGTCGGCATCGGTAGGCTGCGGCGTTTTCTTCAGCAGGGCACAGGCCGACATCAGCTGCCCGCTCTGGCAGTAGCCGCACTGCGCCACATCCACCGCGGTCCATGCGGTGCGCAGTGCAGTGGCTTCGGGGCCCTGCAGGCCCTCGATGGTGGTGACCTGGGCGCTGCCCACGGCCGACAGGGGCGTGATGCAGGCGCGCACCGGCTCGCCGTTCAGGTGCACCGTGCAGGCGCCACACAGCGCCATGCCGCAGCCAAACTTGGTGCCGTTCATCTGCAGCTCGCCGCGCAGCAACCACAGCAGGGGTGTGTCGGGTTCGGCGTTGACAGCGACGGGTTTGCCGTTGAGGTTGATGGTCGTGGTCATGGGGGCTCCGGTGCGGCGGGTCAGCTGAGCTTGAGCGGCAGCGCGCGCAGGCGCTGGCCGGTGAGGGCAAACAAGGCATTGGCCACGGCGGGTGCAATGGGCGGCACGCCGGGCWCGCCCACGCCCTCGGGGGGCTCGGCGCTGGCGATGATGTGGGTCTCCACGCGGGGGCAGTCGGCCATGCGCAGCAGGGGGTAGTCGTGCAGGTTGCTCTGCTGCACCTGGCCGTCTTTGATCGTCACTTCGCCCCACAGCGCCGCCGTGAGGCCGTAGACCACAGCGCTTTCCATCTGCTGGGCAATCAGGTTGGGGTTGATGGCCGCGCCGCAGTCGATCACGCACACCACGCGGTGCACGCGGATCGCCTTGTCGGCACCCACCGACACCTCGGCCACCTGAGCGACGATGGAGCCGAACGACTGGTGCAGCGCTACGCCGCGCGCCCGTTGCACGCCCGACGCATCGGGCGGCAAGGGCTGGCCCCAGCCCGCCAGATCGGCCGCCTTTTGCAGCACCTTCAGGTGGCGCGGGTGTTTTTGCAGCAATGTGGCACGGAAGGCCACCGGGTCCTTCTTGGCAGCGTGGGCCGCTTCGTCCACAAAACTCTCTTTGAAAAACGCCTGGTGCGAATGCCCTACTGAGCGCCAGAAGCCCACGGGCAGCGGCAGGTCGATGATCTCGTGGGCGATGCGTGCGTGGGGCCACTCGTAGGGCTGGTCGAACGCGCCTTCGGACGCGGTCTTGTCCGGCCCGGCGCCTGGCAGGCCAAAGGTGCGGGACAGCACCTGCGGCACGATGGCCTGGCCGGCCGATACGTTGTGCCAGGCCACGAGCTGGCCCTGTGCGTCCAGCCCGGCCTTGAACCGCGCCACGCAGGCGGGGCGATAGAAGTCGTGCTGCATGTCCTGCTCGCGGGACCACAGTGTCTGCACCGGTGCGCCCCCAGCAGCCTTGGCAATGGCGGCGGCCTGGGCCACGTAGTCCACCTCCAGCCGCCGGCCAAAGCCACCGCCCAGCAGCAGCTGGTGCACGGTCACCTTGGTGTCGTCGATGCCCAGGGCCTTGGCGGCCGCCATGCGCGCCAGGCCCGGTACCTGGGTGGATGTCCACACGCTGGCCGCGCCATCCCTGAACTGTACGGTGCAGTTGATGGGCTCCATGGTGGCGTGGGCCAGGTAAGGCGCGCGGTAGTCGGCAGTGAGGGTGGTTGCAGCGCCTTGCAGGGCCTGGTCCACATCGCCCACGCTGTGGTAGCCAAAGCCCTGGGCCTTTTCCAGCGCCTGGGTCAGCTGGGTCATGACGGCGGCGCTCGACAGCGTGGCGGCGGGGCCATGGTCCCACTGCACGGTGACTGCGGCGGCGGCCTTTTTGGCGTGCCAGGGCGTGTCGGCAATCACAGCCACGCCGCCGGTGCCGCCGTGGTAGGGTGCTACGGCCAGCACCTGCTTCACCCCAGGCATCTTTTGCGCAGCTGCGCCATCGAACTGGGCCACCTTGCCGCCCCGCGTGGGGCACATCACCACGCTGGCGTGCAGCAGGCCGGGCGGGTGGGCATCGATGCCAAACACCGCACTGCCATCGAGCTTGGAGGGCGCCTCGATGCGGGTGAGCGGCTTGCCGATCAGCTTGAATTCCGCAGACGCCTTGAGGGGCACCTTGCCTGGAGGCGGCTGCTGCGCCGCCAGTGCGGCCAGCTCGCCAAACGTGGCGCGCTGGCCTGCCGCATGTTCCACCACGCCGGCGTTGGCCTTGCATTCGGCGGCCTGCACCTTCCATTGCACGGCCGCTGCGTTGATGAGCATGGCGCGGGCGTGGGCACCGGCCTCGCGCATGGGGCGCCACAGGTCCTTGATGCTGCTGGAGCCACCCGTCATCATCACGCCCACTTCGCGCATGGTCTTGGCGGTCAGCCAGCCCGCCACGGCCTTGATGGAGCCGTCGTTGTCGGGGTGGAACGGCAGGCCGTCCACCACCGTGGCCAGGTTGTTGTAGATGTCGTCGATGGGCGCCATCTCCAGCCGCACCTGGGCCCAGTCGGCGTCCAGCTCTTCCGCCAGGATGGCGGCCAGCCCGGTGTGCGCGCCCTGGCCCATTTCGGACTTGGCCATCATCACCGTCACCGTGTTGTCGGCGGCTACCTTGAGCCAGCCATTCAGCGCCACCTGGCCTGTGCCCTGGGTCAGGGGCTGCGCGGTGTGCAGCCGCTGGCGCGGGGGCACCACGCCCCAGCCAATGACCAGCGCGCCGGCTGTTGCGGCGCCACCGAGAAGCACTGTGCGTCGTTTCACCATGGGTTGTCCTGAGCGGTTGAGAAAGTGCACGCCGGTGCCTTCGATGGCAATCACCGCGTGGCAAGGGCAGGGGGCCATCCTAGCGCCACTGCGCAGCGCTGCGCTGCCGGCGAATGTCGGCTATGTGACGCTGCGCCGCACGCGCATGGCAATGCGGTTGAGCCCGACGGGCGTCAATCCCAGGTGGCGGGCCAGGTCTTTTTGCGGGATGCGCAGCGCCAGGTTGGGGTGTGATGCCAGGAAGGCGCGGTAGCGGCCCTCGGGGGTGAGGGTGAGCAGTTCGCGCTCACGCGCCTCCTTGCGCGCGGCGTACACCAGGGTCAGCTGGTACAGCGCCTTTGCCCAGGGCAGGTGGCGTTCGGCCAGCGCGAGCAGCACGCCGTGGTCGATGCGCTCCAGGGTGGCGGACTCGATGGCCGTCACCATGAAGGCCGTGCGGCCGCCCGGCTGCAGGGCGGACACGCTGGCAAAAAAGCGTCCTTCTTCGGCAAACGACTTGATCCATTCCGTGCCGTCATCCTGCAGGTAGCTCAGCTTGAACAAGCCTGCTTGAACCGCGTAAACATACGGGTGCTGTACCCCCTGCAGAAAGACCGTGCCGCCTGCCTGTACCGCGTGCGTGGTGATGGCGCGCTCTGCCGTGGCCCAGTCGGGCAGGGCCTGCGTGCCCGCCGCCTGTGTG
>NZ_JBGFFF010000044.1:0-31314 GCF_056175785.1 Acidovorax sp. LjRoot204 | reverse complement strand
CTTTGCCGGCAAAGTCCTTGATGTGGCGTGGCTGGCCGTTGTGATCGGTCAGTGGAATGTCGCGGGCGTACTCAGCGCCGGTGACGTCCACGCCGCGGAATTCGGCCTTTTTCTCGGAACACGCACTCAGGAGGCCTGTAGCGCATATGGATATTGCACCAGCCGCTATCAATTGAAGAGCTTTTCGTTTCTGCATGGAGATCATCACAGCACATAGTGGTCCACTAGCAGTGCCGCAAACAGCACGCTCAGGTGGATAAGGGAGAAGCGGAAGGTCTTGCGGGCCAGAGCGTCCGAATAATTGCGCCAAAGCGCGAACGCGTACCCGCAGAAACCCAGACTGAGGAGCACGGCGGCAACCAGATAAATCCAGGAACTCATGCCGTAGATGAAAGGCATCATGCACCCGGCCAGCAGGATCAGCGTGTACAAGAACACCTGCAACCGCGTGAACTCGTTGCCGTGCGTGACCGGCAGCATGGGCAGGCCAGACTTGCGGTAGTCCTCCACCCGGTACAAGGCCAACGCCCAGAAATGCGGTGGCGTCCACAAAAAGATGATGAGGAAGAGGATAAGCGCCTCGGGCCCTACATCGTTGGTCATGGCCGCCCAACCCAGCACCGGCGGCATGGCCCCCGAGGCGCCGCCAATGACAATGTTCTGGGGCGTCAAGGGCTTGAGGATCACGGTGTAGACCACCGCGTAACCCACAAAGGTGGCAAAGGTGAGCCACATGGTCAGCGGGTTGATCCAGACATACAGCAGCACGGAGCCTGCGGCACAGAGTACGGCCGAGAACAGCAGGGTCTGCGCGTTGGACAGCTCGCCCTTGGCCGTGGGCCGCCAGGCGGTGCGCTTCATCTTGGCGTCAATGCCTTGCTCGACGATGCAATTGAACGCGGCTGCAGCACCCGCCACCAGCCACACGCCCAGGCAGGCCAGCGCCATGTGGCCCAGTTGCGCAGCGTTGGGCAGGCCGGGCACGGCCAGCACCATGCCGATCAGCGCACAAAAGACGATGAGCTGTACCACGCGGGGCTTGGTCAGCGCATAAAACTGCTGGAACCGCGAGGGCGGCACAGCAACGGCGGAGGGGGCAACACTCATGCAGATACTCTCGATGCGCCCGTGGGCGCGGAAAACTCTCGGGGCGCGGGCGCTGCGCGGCTGGACACCAGGGCCCAGGTCAATACCACCACCAAAGCTGCGGCACCGCCGGTATGCAGCACCGCCGCCACCAGGGGCCAGTCCAGCACCACGTTGGACAAACCCGTCACCAGTTGCAGCAAGGTCAGCCCGCCGATCCACCGCGCCTGCGTGGGCAACACGCCACTGCGGTGAAAGCGCCAGGCCACCAGGCCCAGCGCCAGTAGCACCACATAGGCCATCAGGCGGTGCACGTAGTGAATGGCTGTGAGCGCTGCAAAGCTGATGTGGCTGCCGTCTTGCAACAGGCCCAGCTTGCGCCAGATCTGGAAGCCCTGCGCAAAGTCCATAGCGGGCCACCAGCTGCCCTGGCAGGTGGGGAAGGTAGTGCATGCCAGCACCGCGTAGTTGGTGCTGACCCAGCCCCCCAGCACCACCTGAAGGGCGAGCAGCAGTGCCGTCAGTACCAGCCCCCCGCGCAGCGCGGGGGACAGGGTTACCGGTGAGCGCCCCTGGGCACTGTGGGTGTGTCGTACCGCCTGCACACACAACAGGGCCAGCAGCACCAGTCCACCGATCAGGTGCAGGGTGACGATGGCGGGAAAGAGCTTCATGGTCACCGTGAGCGCGCCAAACGCACCCTGCAGGCACACCCACAACAAGGTCACTGTAGGCCACCAGGGACTGAGCGGAGGCGCCTGCCCGCCATCACGCTGGGCGCGCCGCAGCTGCACCCACGAGGAGACAGTGATGACAATGATCAGCACCCCCACCCCCGTGGCGAGATACCGGTGGATCATCTCGATCCAGGCCTTGCCGTGGGTCACCGGGCCGGTGGGCATGGCCTGCTGGGCGGCTGAAATCTCGGCGCGGGCGCCCACCGGGCTGGCACTGCCATAGCAGCCGGGCCAGTCGGGACAACCGAGGCCCGAGTCGGTCAGGCGCGTGAAAGCGCCAAACAGCACCAGATCAAACGTGAGGAACAGCGTGAGCACCGTGAGCGCCTGCAGGCGCCGCACGGGAGAGCTGCGGCGGTTACGCGCCCACACCCAGACCAGCGGCCCCAGCGCGATCACCAGGCCGAGCAGCATCAGCTCGAGCACTGGGGCCAGGTCGTACAACGGTTGGGTATCGGTCATGGCTTGACCGGCCGCCCCGGCTCGTCCCACGAAGAAGAAGCGCGCAGCAGGCGCTCCAGGTCCCGCTTGGCCTTGGCGGCACCGCTGGTGTCCATGGCTGCCGGAAAACGCATCATCCAGTTGCCCATCGGGTCCACCACGTAGAGGTGGTCTGCCAACTGCTGGCCTTGGGCGGGCTCCAGCCAGGCCTTGACGGCACTGGGCTCGACCCGCAACACAGTGGCTTGCTGCAGGGCGGGCGTGAGAGCGGCGGGTGGCAGGGCGTTGTCGTTGATCAGCCAGACCCAGTCCACCCGGTCTTTTTCCTTACCCAAGCTCTCGCGCAGCTGGCGCTGCAGGTACAGGTGCTTCTGGCAGGCCGGATCGCAATCGCCTCCGGCCACGCTCACCAGCAACCATTGGCCTTTGAGGGACTCCAGCCGCTTGGCCCCGCCATCGAGCGTGGAGGCGGTGAGCGCTGGCACGGTGCGCTGGGGGTTGATCAGCTCGCCGTAAACGCGCCGCCCCTCCGGGCGGATCACGTAGTAGGTGAAGTACGAGGCGACCACCGGCGCGGCGCAGATCAGCAGCACGCCCAGCATCTTCCAGCGCCCATGGCGCGCACGCTGTGCGGTGGCGACCGCCTCCCACGCCTCGGGCAAGGTGTGTACGGTCAACCCCAGCGGGTGCTCCGAACGCGCCTCAGGCGGCAGGCTGGCTGCGCGGGCGAATGAACCGTCGGACGATTTGGAACCAGACATAAAGGAGTGCTATCAGGCCGCAGAGCCCGAACCATTGAAATGCGTAACCGTAGTGTTTTTCGACGCCTGCGCCGACCACAGGCCAGTCGCGTTGCAAGCCATCGCCCGCGTCGCCTGCCGGGCCTGTCTGCAACACCGTAAGGGGGGCGAGCGCCAGGCCGGTTTCGGTACGGAACGCTGCCAAGTCGAGATTTTGCCGGATGCGGGAAGACCCCTGTGCGCTATTGCCCCCTTGGAACTCATACAGCCGCGAGGGCGCCAGGGCCACGCGGCCTTGAACGCGCACCTCGGTATCAGCCGGCGGGGTCACGGAAGGCAGCTGGGTGCGGTCCTGAAAATTGCGCCCCACCCATCCGCGCTGCACCAGCACCACCCCAGCACCCCCGCCAGAAAGCTGCAGTGGCGTGAGCACAAAAAACCCAGGGCGCCCCTGCATCTGCCGATTGTCCAGATACACCGTGTGCGCAGGCAACCAGCGCCCCTGCAGCACCACAGCACGGTGTACGAGGGCCTGTTGCGCATCGGGCGTCGCGCTAGCCGGGTCTGTCAGCGTACGCCCGTCTACGGCCGGCTGGCTGGCGCGCGCATCCAGCATCGCCTGCAGCGACTCTTTCTGGGCGGCTCGCGACAATTGCCAACGCCCCAAAGAGGCAGTGACCAGCATGCCCACCACCGCAGCCAGGGTAATGAGCCAAAAACGCAAGTCCGCAGGACGGCGAAAGGGGGTCACAGGATAATGCGCTCCATGAAATACCTCGTAGTGCTGGCGTTCCTCGCCATTTTGGCCAGCCTGGCATCGGCCCTGTTCTTCATGATGCGCAACGGGCGCGACGACAAGAGCAAGGGCAACCACATGGCTAAAGCGCTGGCGGTGCGTGTCGGGCTGTCCATCGTTCTGTTTTTGTGCATTCTGGTGGCCTGGCAGCTGGGATATATCCAGCCCACCGGCCTGCCCGCCACCCGTTGACCTGAGGGCTTGGTCCGCAGCCTGGGGGGCTTGGGCCCATCACAGTCCACCACTGGCCAGCACGCAGAGGGTGGAACAAAAAAAGCGCCGCGAGGCGCTTTTTTTGATGGCGTTCGGGTCTGACTTACATCCAGTAGACCAGCACGTACAGGCCCAGCCACACCACGTCCACAAAGTGCCAGTACCAGGCCGCACCTTCAAAGCCAAAGTGCTTGTCGGCCRTGAAGTGGCCTTTTTGCAGGCGCAGCGTAATCACCAGCAGCATCAGCATGCCCAGGAACACGTGGAAGCCGTGAAACCCGGTGAGCATAAAGAACGTGGAACCGAACACACCCGAGCTGAGCTTGAGGTTCAGGTCGGTGTACAGGTGGTAGTACTCATAACCTTGCACCAGCAGGAACACGAAACCCAGCAGCACCGTGGCCCACATGAAGCCGATGGTCTTGCCACGCTGGTTTTCACGCAGGGCGTGGTGGGCAATGGTCAGCGTCACGCCGGAGGTCAGCAGCAGCGCTGTGTTGATCGTGGGCAGCCAGAAGGGGCCCACCGTCTGGAAGGGCTCGATGATGCCGGCCGGCGAAGCGGTGGCGCCAGCGGCGAGGCTGGGCCAGACGGCCTTGAAATCGGGCCAGAGCAGCGCATTGTCCAGGCTGCCCAATGCAGGCACCGAGTGCGAGCGTGCCCACCACAGGGCTGTGAAGAACGCGCCGAAGAACATCACCTCGGAGAAGATGAACCAGCTCATGCTCCAGCGGTACGACAGATCGATCTTGTGACCATACAGGCCACCTTCGCTCTCACGCACCGCGTCGCCGAACCACTGGTACAGCGTGAACAGCCACCACACCAGCCCCACGGCCAGAGAATATTTACCCCAGTCGTGGCCATTGATCCACTGGCCTGCGCCGAGGATCACAAAGAACAGACCGGCCGCGGCCATCACCGGGTGGCGGGACTCGGCAGGCACATAGTAGTACGGGGTTCCGCCGTGGGTTGATGCACTCATTTCAGCTCCTGATTCTCAAAATCTTTGTTTTCAGTATTTGTTCGCACGAACCAGCCAACACACACTCACACAATCCAGTTCACCAGCCCTATCAGACCAATGACGAGCAAGAAAACCGCGATCAATCCCACCACGATGATGTGAATCGGATTGAGCTTTTCGACATCTTGCTGGTACTCGCTGCCTTTGCGCAAGCCAATCAGCGACCATGCCACTGCACGCACTGTGCGCAGCAACGAGCCCTTGCGTTGCGAGGGCTTGACGTCTGCCGATGGCTCCAGGGGCGCACTCATGACCCGGCTCCTTGCATGCCTGCAGAGCTGGGCGCGGGCAGCACCACCGCCGCCGTCGATTCGGGAGCTGCCGGTGTCTTGCCGCCCACCTCGAAGAAGGTGTACGACAGCGTGATCGTGGTGACGTCTTTGGACAATTTCGGATCAATCACGAACGCCACGGGCCAGGTTTTCTTTTCACCCGGCTCCAGGGTGTACTGRTTGAAGCARAARCAYTCSAGCTTGTTGAARTRCGSMGCGGCCTGCYGSGGCGCATARCTSGGRATGGCCTGMGCSGCCATGCGRCGGTTCTGCACGTTCTGGAAYTCGTACATCACCGTCGTCAGTTCACCAGGGTGCACCTGCACAGAACGCTGCGCTGGCTTGAAGTCCCAGGGACCACGCGAGTTCGCGTCGAACTCCACGGTGATGGTGCGCGACTTGTCCACCTGGGTGTTGGCGGGTACGCGTACATCCTTGCCAGCCACACCGTTGCCAGGCACCTGCCGCTCGGACAGCGACAGGATGTTGATGCCCGTCATCTCACAGATGTGCTTGTAGATCGGGATCAGCACGTAGCCGAAGGCGAACATGCCAGCCGCAATCACGACCAGCTTACCGACCATCTTGGCGTTTTCGCGGTGCAGGCTCATGGGGTGGGCCAGTGGCTTCAGCGGGACAGCAACACCACCTTGACCATGAACCCGACAAAGAACACCACCGCCACGGACGCCAGAATCAGCGCCAGCCGCAGGTTGCTCTTTTTTTGCTCGGGGGTCATGGACATGGTGTTCAGCCAATCACGCGGGTTGCAGTGGCGTCCAGTTTGGGAGGATTCTCAAACGTGTGGAAAGGCGCGGGGGAAGGAACTTCCCACTCCAGGCCCTCGGCACCGTCCCATGGCTTGGCGGGGGCCTTGGCGCCGTTGCCACGCATGGCAGGCACAACGACCGCCAGGAAGAAGTACACCTGCATCAGACCGAAGSCRAACGCACCCACCGARGCMAYCGCGTTGAAGTCRGCRAACTGCATSGGGTAGTCGGCATARCGRCGSGGCATGCCMGCSAGGCCSAGGAAGTGCATCGGGAAGAAGGTGAYGTTGAASGWGATCAGCGAMCMCCAGAARTGGATCTGGCCACGGGTTTCGGAATACATCACGCCGGTCCACTTGGGCAGCCAGTAGTACACGCCAGCAAACATGGAGAACAACGAACCTGCCACCAGCACGTAGTGGAAGTGGGCCACCACGTAGTAGGTGTCCTGCAGCTGGATGTCGATSGGSGCSATGGCCAGGATSAGGCCGGTGAAACCGCCCATGGTGAACACGAAGATGAAGCCCACGGCAAACAGCATGGGGGTTTCAAACGTCATGGAGCCGCGCCACATCGTGGCGATCCAGTTGAAGATCTTCACGGCCGTGGGCACSGMGATCARCATSGTSGCGTACATGAAGAACAGCTGGCCMGTSACSGGCATGCCGGTCGTGAACATGTGGTGSGCCCASACGATGAACGACAGGATCGCGATSGACGAGGTGGCGTACACCATSGAGGCRTAGCCRAACAGCYKCTTGCGSSWGAACGCSGGCACGATCTGGCTGATGATGCCGAAGGCCGGCAAGATCATGATGTASACCTCGGGGTGCCCGAAGAACCAGAAGATRTGCTGGTACATCACCGGGTCRCCGCCRCCGGCGGGGTTGAAGAAGCTGGTGCCGAAGTGGCGGTCCGTCAGCGTCATGGTGATCGCACCGGCCAACACAGGCATCACRGCGATCAGCAGGTAGGCGGTRATGAGCCAKGTCCAGGCGAACATGGGCATCTTCATCAGCGTCATGCCGGGGGCGCGCATGTTCAGGATGGTSACGATGATGTTGATCGAGCCCATGATSGACGAAGCACCCAGGATGTGCATCGCGAAGATGCCGGCATCCATGGAAGGACCCATTTGCAGCGTCAGCGGTGCGTACAGCGTCCAGCCGGCAGCGGGAGCGCCGCCGGGCATGAAGAACGAGCTGACCAGCATCAGYGCGGCRGGRATCAKCAGCCAGAAGCTGAAGTTGTTCATGCGCGCRAASGCCATGTCGGATGCGCCGATCTGCAGYGGGATCATCCAGTTCGCRAAGCCSACGAAGGCCGGCATGATSGCGCCGAACACCATGATSAGGCCGTGCATGGTGGTGAGCTGGTTGAACAGCTCGGGGTTCACCAGTTGCAGGCCGGGCTGGAACAGCTCGGCGCGGATCAGCAGGGCCAGGATGCCGCCGACCATCAGCATGGTGAAGSWGAACARCAGGTASAGCGTRCCGATGTCYTTGTGGTTGGTGGCRAACACCCAGCGGCGCCAGCCGGTGGGGCCATGGTGGTCGTGGCCGTCGTGTGCGTGGTCGCCAGCGTGCCCGTGGTTGTCGAGTACTGCGCTCATGGTGAATTCCTCAATACGATGGGGCGATGATTACTTGCCACGCTGGGCCACAACTTCAGCTGGCTGCACCAGCTGGCCGGTCTTGTTGGACCAGTTGTTCTTGGTATAGGTGACCACGGCGGCGATGTCGGTGTCGCTCAGCTGTGCCCATGCAGGCATGGCGCCGTTGTTCTGCCCCTTGAGCAGCACCTGGATCTGCTTGGCATGATCGGCATCCAGCACCACGGCAGCGCCGTCGAGGGGCTTGATSGGGCCRGCGCCCTTGCCGTTGGCCTGGTGGCAGGCSGCGCAGTTGGCSGCATACACCTTCTCGCCGCGCTTGAGAATGTCGTCCAGTGCCCACACTTTCGTGGGGTCGTCCAGCTTGGCTGCGGCCTTCTTCTTTTGTTCGTCCACCCAGGCGGTGTAGTCCTCAGCGGACACCACCTTCACGTGGATGGGCATGTAGGCGTGTTCCTTGCCGCACAGCTCGGCGCACTGCCCGTAGTAGTCGCCGATCTTCTCGGCGCGGAACCAGGTGTCACGCACAAAGCCAGGGATCGCGTCCTGCTTGATGCCGAAGGCAGGCACCATGAAGGCGTGGATCACGTCGTTGGCCGTAGTGATGATGCGGATCTTCTTGTTGACCGGCACCACCATGGGGTTGTCCACCTTGAGCAGGTAGTTGGCGGGAGCGTCCTTGACGTTGCCACTGTCGGACATCACGCGGTGGCTGCTGTCCAGCGTGGAGATGAACGCCAGGCCTTCGCCTTCGCCCGTGATGTAGTCATAGCCCCACTTCCACTGGTAGCCCGTGGTCTTGATCGTGAGGTCGGCGTTGGTGGTGTCCTTCTGGGCCACCAGCACCTTGGTGGCGGGCAAGGCCATCAGGATCACGATGATGAAAGGAACAATGGTCCACACCACTTCAACCGTCACCGACTCGTGGAAGTTGGCAGCCTTCGCGCCTTTGGAGCGGCGATGCTTCCAGATCGAGTAGAACATCACGGAGAACACTGCAACAAAGATCACCGTGCAGATGATCAGCATCATCCAGTGCAGAAAGTGCTGCTCTTCTGCGATCTTGGTGACGGGCGGCGCCAGGTTCAGCTGGTTGACTGCAGGGCCGCCAGGCAGGTCCTGAACGGCATGGGCTGCGGAGCCCACCCATGCACCGGCAATCAGCAGCAGAGAAGCCAGCTTGTTGGAAATGCTCTTCATAGTTCTCACTTACTTCTAAGCCTCAATTTAACCAATCCCTTTCGCGCGCCTGCGTGGGGTCAGGCAGCGCGCAAGGCCATGCGGATCTCCGATGCCAAGGCCGGTCGGAGCTCTGGGCGCACATAGCGCCCCACCTCTACCGAACGGCCCTGCGCAGACAGCGTGATCAGCGAATGGTCTCCCGTCTTGGGCTCTACGCGAACCCGGCTCCGGTCAAACTCCGCGCGCTCCAGCCTGCCTGCTGTCTCCAGCTCCACCACAAGGCGCGAGCCCTGCAATGAAATCCTCTCGCCATCCGCCGCATGGCGACCGTACATGGCGAATGCAATCCCTACTGCCACGATTTCGAGCCAGGCGAAGGGCATCACTAGGTGGGCGCCGAGCATCCAGAAGAATGTCGCGATCCCCAGGGACACCACACACAGCGACAGGTACATCCAGCCCAATTGCGTCGGCGTGACCGAACAATTGCGAACCAGACGCCAGTCAATGCGCTGACCCGACACCGTGGCAAAACGAAAAACCAAGCCCGTCACCGTGAGTGCTCACAAGACTGCCGGCTGCAGCACACGTTGCGCCTTGGGCACAACAGGCACAGCCTGCCAAATTGCGCGGGAAGATGCCCGAAATCTCAATAACCAAGAATTGTAGCGTGCCTTGTTCCAAGTCATTGACACGCCGTTACAGGTTAGTTCTCAGTGCCGCCCTTGCGCAACATGGCACGCATGTCCTGCAGCGACACCGCGCTGCTGGAACTGACGCGCACCCGGGGTGCAGGCTTGAAGGCATGGCCATAGATGATTTCAAAAGTCAGTGCCAACTGACCATTCTGGCCCGGATCGGCCAGACGCTCAGACAGCACTTGGTAGAGCTTGTCGCGCCAGCGCCGTCCGCGCAATGAGGGAAAGCGATCAGGGTGCAAATTGACACCCAGCTCGCGCAGCTCCTGAACCAGCCGCTCGGGAGTGGCAAATGTGAGCGTGATGCGCTCCATGTCCATCACCGGCTCTGCAAAACCTGCGTGCACCAGCATGTCACCCCAGTCGTGCATGTCGGTAAAGKCATGGCCCGCAGGCGGCCAGCCCAAGGCGGCGTACACGCCATGCAGTTCGCGCAGCGTGTCCGGTCCGAGACACGAGAACATCAGATAACCGTCCACCGCCAGGGCGCGGTGCCAGCGGCCAATCAAATCCTGCGGGTCGGCCGCCATGTGCAGCGMCATGTTGGACCACAACATATGCACACTGGCATCGGCAGGCGGCCCCATTTGCAGGGCCCCAGCACCCCAGCGGGCGGGGTTCCACCAGGGCTTGGCCAATGCCTGCCTCGCAACGGGTTCGCAATGCGCGCTGGTCTCGTACACCTGGCAGCGCGCCTGCGGGTAGCGAGCACTCACCAGGGCATGCGCCTGCAAACCGCCACGCACTGGGTCCCAGTGGCACCAGGACTCTGGGGCCTGGCGAATCCACTGCAGTCGGTCCTCCATGCGGCGCGCCACTTCTTCGTGCAGCCAAGGGGACGCAGCCGGCGCTGCGGCATGCCAGCGGGCGGCGGCAACAGGATCAATGGTGGGGGGACGCTCGGAGGACATGGGCGGTACAGAAGGACGCGCGAGTATATTGATTCATGCTCTTTTTGGGTTTGCCAGGGATTTCACGCCGCCTCCACGCCTGGGTGGACAAAGTGCCCAGCCAGTGCGCCGTGTGCCACGCCTGGCCGTCGCAGCGTGTCTGCAATGCGTGTTTGATGCGGTTTGCCCAGCCTGCCACGCGTTGCCAGCGCTGCGCCCTGCGGGTGCCCGCAGGGATTGCTGTGTGCGGCGCCTGCCTGCAGAACCCGCCCAGCTTCGACGCCTGCATTGCCGCCGTGGACTACGCTTACCCCTGGGCCGACGCCCTGGCGCAGTTCAAGTTTCGCGGCGATCCGGGGTGGGCCAGGGCCTTGGCCACCCTCATGCGCAGCACGCCCTGGATGGAGCCGGCGCTGGACGCGGCCGACCGAGTACTGGCGGTGCCCCTGTCCACCGAGCGCCTGCGCGAGCGGGGCTTCAACCAGGCGGCCCTGCTGGCGAGGCAGCTGGCTGGTGCCAAAGCGGACTGCCACACGCTGTTGCGCCTGCACGCCACCGAGGCACAAAGCGGCCTACCCCGGGCGCAGCGGCTGCGCAACCTGCGTGGCGCCTTCGCCGTTGAACCCGCCCGCGCAGCCAGCCTGCGCGGCCAGCGGGTGGTACTGATCGACGACGTGATGACCACGGGCGCCACCCTGCATGCTGCTACGTTGGCACTGCGCGAGGCGGGTGTCGCGCACGTCACAGCCGCTGTGCTGGCGCGCACGGAGCTGGACTGAAAAGCACCAGACAGGTAGCGAACAGGAACCGAGGAGGTAGTGCACACCTACCAAAGGGATACTTTTGATTACGAGCGGTTGCTCAACTCACAGGTCCAACGATGACAATGGCGGTCATGTTCCATATCGTCCTCGTCGAACCCGAGATCCCGCCCAACACCGGCAACGTGATTCGCCTGGCGGCCAACACCGGGTGTTCGCTGCACTTGATCGAGCCCCTGGGGTTCTCGATGGAAGACCGCCAGATGCGGCGGGCAGGGCTGGATTACCACGAATACGCCAGCGTGCAGGTCCATGCGGGCTGGACGGCCTTTCTGCGAGACACCCAGCCGGACCCGACCCGCATGTTTGCGATGACCACGCATGGCTCACAACCCGTGCACTCCACGTGCTTCCTGCCCGGCGACTGGATGGTGTTTGGCGCTGAAACGCGGGGACTCCCCCCCGAGTTGCGCGAGAGCTTCCCGCCGGCGCAGCGCCTGCGCCTGCCCATGGTGCCGGGTCAGCGCAGCCTCAATTTGTCCAACGCGGTGGCGGTGACCGTGTTCGAGGCCTGGCGCCAGAACAGCTTTGCCATGCCCGACGGGCAGGTCATGGTCGAGCCCGAGGGCACGATCATCAGCGGGTTCGCGCAACTCAACTGAGCTGGCCGGACTTTTCCGCCATGGCGCGGGGCACATGTTCGGTCAGGAAGTCCAGAAACACCCGCGTGCGCGCGGGCAGCATGCGGCCCGAGGGCAGCGCCGCATAGATCGTGTAGCGCGAAAAGATCCAGCCGGGCAGGATGTGGACCAGTTCGCCGCGGGCCAGGTGCTCCTCGGCCAGCAGGCGCGACGTGACAGCCACGCCCGCCCCGTCCACTGCGGCACGCATCAGCAGCTCGGTGCTGACGGACTGCAACACCGCCGGTGCGTCCACTTCTTCGTCCGGCACGTCTGCCCGCAGCGACTGCAGGCGCAGCTTGCGGCCGGGCCCTGACTGCAGGCGCACGGGCGCGCTCGAGTCGCGCAGGTAGTCGTGGTGCACCAGGTCTTGCGGCTCACGCGGAATGCCCCGGCGCTCCAGGTAGTCGGGGGACGCCACCACAATCGCCTCCCCCTGTACCAGGGGGCGCGCGACGATGTTGGCGTCAAAGTCCTCGCCCGCCACCATGATGGTCACATCGAACTCATCCACTCGGCTGGAGGCATAGGCGTCCATGCTGATGTCCAGCATGAGCTTGGGATAGTAGGCATGCCACACCGCCACCATGGGTGCCAGAAAGTTGGTGGCGAGCACTGGTGCCGCCACGATGCGGATGGTGCCGCGCAGATCGCGCGTGCTGGCAGCGGCAGCCGCCTCGGCATCATCGATCTCGTGCAGGATGGCGCGCACCCGCTGCAGGTACGACTCGCCCGCGTCGGTCAGCGCCAGCTTGCGGGTGGTGCGTTGCAGCAGGCGCGTGCCCAGATGCTGCTCCAGCTCGGCCACCATGCGGGTGACCACGGGGGGCGACATGTCCATGGCGCGGGCAGCGGCGGCAAAGCCGCCCTCTTCCACCACGCGCTCGAAGATCTTCATGGCTTGCAGGCGGTCCATGGTTCAGACCTCCTGCCCGGTGGCGACCCGACTCAGGCGGGGGCGCCGAAGTTGCGCGCCAGCGATTCGGCCACGCACACCGGCTTGTCGCTGCCCTCGCGCTCCACGGTCACCAGCCAGGTCATCTGCATGCCATCGGGCGCCACGGGCTCGGCAGCCTGCAGCGYGAGACGCGCTCGCAAGCGGCTGCCCACCGGCACCGGCGCGGTGAAACGCACCTTGTTCAGCCCGTAGTTGACGCCCATGCGCGCACCCTCGATGGTCAGCCCCGTCTCGAAGAATTGCGGAATCAGCGACAGCGTGAGAAACCCGTGCGCAATGGGCGCGCCAAACGGCCCGGCCTTGGCRCGCTCGRSGTCSACATGGATCCACTGGTGGTCGCCCGTGGCCTGGGCAAACAGGTTGACCTGTTCCTGCGTGATGGTGATCCAGTCGGTCACGGCGAYCTCCTGGCCCACGCAGGCGCTGACTTCGGAATAAGAGCGGAAGATTTTCATCGTTGCAATGTAGCCCTGCGCTCCGGCGCGCCTTGTCTGCCGGGTGACAGGTGTTTTCCCGGGGGATTGGATGTACGTCGTGCTTCACGCTGTCCTTCAAGAATTGAGCCACGTGCAGATCCCTTGCCACTGCTCCAGGTCGCGTGCCACGCGGCCAGGGGCCACGTCAAACAGCGTGAGGCCGTGTGCTGCCAGGTGGATGTAGTTCTGCGTGTCACGCAGATAGCCCAGTACCGGAAACCCCAGGCTGTCCACAAAATGATGCAGTTGCTCGGCCGCCTTGGTGCGCGCATCCACCCGCATGCCGACGATGCCCACGGGCACCCCGGCGGCGTGGCGGTGCTCGGCCAGCTGGTCCAGAAAGGCCCGCGTGGCAAAGATGTCGAACACGCTGGGCTGCAGCGGCACGATGACCTTGTCAGCCAGCTTGAGCACATCGTTCAGGCGCCAGCCGTGCAGGCCGGCGGGCGTGTCAAGTACCGCGTGGGTGGTGCCCTTGGGCGGGCGGCTGATGACGTCCGAGCTGGTGTCCCAGCTGCCGATGGGGCGCGCAGCGGGCGGGCGCAGGCCCAGCCACAGCCGGGCGGACTCCTGCCGGTCGGTGTCGCCCAGAATCACGGGATGCCCCTGGCTGGCAAAGTAGCCCGCGATGTTGGTGGACAGCGTGGACTTGCCCACTCCGCCCTTCGGGTTGGCGACAACAACTACTGGCATGACAAGCTCCTTGGAATCTGCAGGTCCATGAAAATACAAGCCAAATCAGCCTCAAGCGCAATATTCATATGCGCTAGCAGCTATCAAATCAGAAGCACCCTCTGACACCCCAGCGGTGCCACAGCCGCCTCAGGCGTGCTGACCACCGCGCTTGACGAAGAACAGCCCCGCCCCCACCGCCATCAGCAAACCGCCAAACACGCGGTTCTGCGCCCGCACGGCCCGCGCACTGCGCATCAGGCGGCGCAGCGCGCTCGCCCCCGCAGCGTAGCCGTGCATGACCACCACGTCCACCGTCACCGTGGTGGCGGCCATCACCAGCAGCTGCGTCCACAGCGGGCGCGTGTCGGTCATGAACTGGGGCAGCACGGCCACCATGAAGATGATGCCCTTGGGGTTGGTGGCGTTGGTCAGAAAGCCGGTCAGGCAGCGTTTTTGCCAGGTGCCCGCCGACTCGGTCTCATCACCTTGTACCGGCGATTTATCACCAGCACGCCACTGGCAGAAGCCCACATAGATCAGATAACACGCGCCCAGCACCTTGACGATGCTGAACGCCACCTCGGACGCCAGCAGCAGCGAGCCCACGCCCGCCCCGGCAATCAGCAAAATCAGCAACAGCCCCAGCTGCAGGCCCAGGATGGTGGCGCCCGTCTTGCGCACACCGAACGACAGACCATGGCTCATCGACAACACAGCCCCCGAGCCCGGCGACACCGCAATCAGGCACGACGCCGCAAAAAAAGYCAGCCAAGTCTGCAAATCCATGGGTCACCGTGCCTGTGTGCGAAGAAGGGCCCGCATCTTAGCAACGCAGGGCTCCATGCACCATGATCTGCATAAAAACAGGCTCAGGCGCTAGATAATCATGCCTTAATAGCTATCAAATAAATAGCGCCATAGATCCAACCCACGGCACCCAACCCAACGCCTTGCAGCGGTGCCAGAATCTGCCACACCCGCCCCACTCCTCGGGGACGCGGTGTTCTGCCTCCCCACGACGACCCCCAAGCGCACGCCCATCCATGGAACACGCCCCCACCTGGCTCACCTACGGTTTCCTGTACCTCACCGCCGCCGTGCTGGCCGTGCCCATTGCCAAGGCGCTGGGCCTCGGCGCCATCATTGGCTACCTGGCAGCGGGCATCGCCATCGGGCCCTGGGGCCTGGGGCTGGTCAGCAACGTGCAGGACATCCTGCACTTTGCCGAGTTCGGCGTGGTGCTCATGCTGTTCCTGGTCGGGCTGGAGCTGCAACCCAGCCGCCTGTGGGCGCTGCGCCGCCCCATCTTTGGTACCGGCACCGCCCAGGTGCTGGGTTGCGCGGCGGTGCTGTTCGCGCTGGGTGCGCTGGCCGGCCTGCCCTGGCGCGTGAGCCTGGTGGGCGCGCTGGGCCTGGCGCTGTCGTCCACCGCCATTGCGCTGCAATCGCTGGCCGAGCGCAACCTGATGCGCACACAAAGCGGCCAGGCCGGCTTCTCGATCCTGCTGTTCCAGGACGTGGCGGCCATCCCCATCCTGGCCCTGCTGCCCGTGCTGGGCGCGGCCGCCGGTGAAGGCGCAGGCCACACCCCGGGCGAGATGGTGCTGGAGGTGCTGAAGATCGTCGGCGTGATCGCCGCCATCATCCTCGGCGGGCGCCTGCTGCTGCGCCCCGTGCTGCGCTGGATCGCCAAGAGCAACACCCCCGAGATCTTCACCGCCGCCGCGCTGCTGCTGGTGGTGGGCATTGCGTACCTGATGGTGCTGGTGGGCCTGTCGATGGCGCTGGGCGCCTTCCTCGCCGGCGTGCTGCTGGCCGACAGCGAATACCGCCGCGAGCTGGAGGCCGACATCGAGCCCTTCAAGGGCCTGCTGCTCGGGCTGTTCTTCATCGCCGTGGGCATGAGCATCGACTTCGGCGTGATCCTGCGCTCGCCCGGGCTCATGGCCGCCATCCTGGTCGGCTTTCTGGYCGCCAAGGCCGTGGTCATCTACGCCCTGGCCAAGGTGGTTGAGATTCCCTACCAGGAGCGCCCTGTCTTCACCCTGCTGCTGGCCCAGGGTGGCGAGTTTGCGTTTGTGGTGTTCCAGGCCGCGGCCGGCGCCAACGTGTTCCCGGCCGAGACTGCCTCGCTGCTGATTGGGGCCGTGGCGCTGTCGATGCTGATCAGCCCGCTGCTGCTGGTGCTGCTGGACCGCGTGCTGCTGCGCCGCTACGCCCAGCTCAAAAACACAACGCCCCAGGCCGAGGAAATTTCCGAACCCCAAGAGGCGCCCATCATCATCGCGGGCTTCGGCCGCTATGGGCAGATCGTCTCGCGCGTGCTGCTGGCCCAAGGCATCCCCACCACCGTGCTGGACCACAGCGTGGACATGCTGGAGGTGGCGCGCACCTTTGGTTACCGCGTGTTCTACGGCGACGCCACGCGGCTCGACCTGCTGCGTATCGCCGGGGCCGAACACGCGCGCATCCTGGTGGTGGCCGTGGACGATGCCGAGCAGTCCCTGCAGATCGCCAAACTGGCGCGCGAGCACTTCCCGCACCTGCAGATCGTGGCCCGCGCGCGCGATGTGACGCACTGGAACAAGCTGCGCGACCTGGGCGTGACACTGGTGCAGCGCGAGCTGTTCGAGTCCAGCCTGCAAAGCGCCCACACCGTGCTGGAGCTGATGGGCCTGCCACCCGCGCAAGCCACCGCCATCACCCAGCGTTTTCGCACCCACAACATCGCCCTGGCCGACCGCATGTACCCGCACCACAAGGACCGCGCCAAGTTCATCGCCGTGGCGCGCGAGGGCCGCAACCAGTTTGCGGAGCAGATGGCGAGGGAGCGGCAGGAAGGTGCGGCGTTGAATGCGGCGGGAGGGGCGTACCCAGGGTATGGCGGGGCGGAGGGGGCCGAGGATGGGGAGGGGGCTACCTCTATCCAAAAATTGGATTAAAAATAGGTTTCTCCGCTCGATCAGCATGACTTTTTAGCTATGCATTTGATAGCAAAAACCTCGCGCGGTGCGGAGGGCTCCACCTAGATGTCAGGCACCGCAAAATTTGCTTCTGCGGCATGTCGCAACTTCCGCCATGGGCCTGAAGGCGACGCTGAACGTCGCATCCTTTCGCGATCAGGGGTGTGAAGTAATCCTCTGCTCGGAAATCGCCTATCTGGTGTCCTGCCCAAACAGTTCGTAAGCTATTGGGTTGCCTCCGCGCCTAAGGAAAACCCATGTCAACAGACAAAGACGACGATCAGCCCGACCTTCCATTGTTTGAGGATGAGCAAGCCCTTCTAGATGCGCTGAGCGAATCTACGATTCGGGAAATCGATTCTGCACTCTTGACAAATTGCGCTCATAGCTGGCGCAAGGTCGCGAGAGTTGTTGGAACGACAATGATGACTCAGCCCTTTAAGGAGATGCGTCTGCCGGACGTTTGCTATGCCACCCGGGTAGTCGCTCTGGTCAACCAGCGCAAGCTCGAGTCAGCTGGAAACTTGAACTACATGCGTTACAGCGAGATCCGCCTTCCTCAAGACTCGGAATCGGGCATGCGTAGCTCAGCGAAATAATTAGTGACGCCAGTTGGTTCGCAAAGCCGACGCCAACAGAGAATTGCTGCGGGTTAAGTGGCTTCGAGTCCTTGCAGCAAACGACCGCTCATGGCCGAAAGCAGAAGTCTAGCCTCGGAGTTCAGATTGGGCTCCTGGCGGGGCCGCGTGCTGCTACATGGATTGCAACTTCGTTTGAACGATACGTTTCGCGTTGTCCCGGGATAGCCCAAAAAGTCCCAGTTTTCGCGCCGCACGGCGGTGGTGGTTATCTCAACTCCCTCAAGAAGGCACTGCGGCTTCTCGCACTCCGGTCACTTCATTGCAAAATATCAAACGATAACCATTCGCATTATAATTCATCACTTTCTTGCCAGCCAACGTCCCTTGCCACGTGAGCCAGCGCCCCCAGCGTTTGTTGTCCGCTCACCTCCATCGGGACCCCCATGTCTTCTCAGCCCCTGCGCTTCGCGCACGCCCCGCGCTTGCCATCCGTCCGCGCGGACCGCCTCTTCACCCTGGCCCCGCTGGCCTTGTGCCTCGCCCAGGCCGCCATGGCGCAGCAGGCCAGCGCACCCACTGCAGACCCAGCAACGGCAGCCCCCCAGTTGCAGGAAGTCCGCATCAACGCCAGCACTGAAAAAGATATGGGTTTCGCACCCGTCGAGGCACAGACCGCCAGCAAGGCGCCCATGCGGCGGCTGGAAACGCCGCAGTCCGTCAGCGTGGTCACGCGTGAGCAAATGGAATCCCGGCAGATCACCAACGTGCAGCAGGCGCTGCAGACCGTGGCGGGGGTGAGCCCGGTCAACTTTGGGCGCCGGGGGTTTGATGACCTCAACATCCGGAGCTTTCGCTCCACCGAATCCATACTTGTCGATGGCCTGGTGCAGAGCCCGGGCATGTGGGCCAAGCTGCAGCCCTACGGCTACGAGCGCTTCGAGGTGCTCAAAGGCTCGGCCTCAGTGTTGTACGGCCAGGTGCAGCCCGGCGGCATCGTCAACGCGGTGAGCAAGCGGCCCAAGAAGGAGGCGATCAACGAGGTAGGCGTGGAGGTGGGCAGTTTCGGCCAGCGCACGCTACAGGCTGACATCAACAGGCCGCTGTCCGAATCGGGCAAGACGGCGCTGCGCATCAATGCGCAGGTGTCCAACGTGGACGACCCCACGCAGTTCGTCTACCGCAAGGACCGGTGGTTTGCGCCGTCGCTCTCCATCGACCTGGGCCCGCAGACCGATCTGGTGCTGTTTGCCACCTACAGCCAAAGCCAGTGGATGCGCCAGCAGGGCATCACGCCCTACGGCACGCTGCTGCCCAACCGCAACGGCACGCTGCCCGTCACGATGTTCACGGGAGACCCAAGTTTTGGTGGGTATGACGTAGAGAGCAAAACCGTGGGCTACACGCTGGAGCACAAGATGTCGGAGGCCATAACCTTCCGCCAGAACGTGCGCTACGAGACCGAGAAGGGCACAGGCAACTTTGTCTCCAACCAGGCGCTGCAGGCCAACCAGCGGCTGCAGAACCGCCAGGCCTCGCGCCAGTACATGGACTACGACCTGCTGGCCACCGACACCTCGCTGCTGTCGCGCTTTGAAGCGCTGGGCGTAAAGCACCAGCTGGTGACGGGCCTGGATGTGCGCAGCGGCACCAGCCTGCTGGCCAGCCGCACCTGCCGCATCGGCGCGCTGGACTTGTTTGCGCCCGTGTACGGCATGCAGGCCACCTGCCCCGAGGCGCTGACCAGCGATGCGCCTTCCAAGCTCACCGTGGCGGGCCTGTATGCGCAGGACCAGATCAAGTTTGGCCAGGGCTGGACGGCCCTGGTAGGCCTGCGCCGCGATTGGTCCACCAACGACACCAACAACCGCGTGGCCAACACGCAGACGCGCCAGAAGGACAACGCCACCACGCTGTCGGCCGGCCTGGTGTACGAGTTCAAGCCGGGCTGGGCTGCGTATGGCAGCTATGGCGAGTCCTTCCTGCCCCAGTCGGGCCTGACGTTTGGTGGATCGAACTTCGTGCCCGAAACCGGCAAGCAGTGGGAGGCGGGCGTGAAGTACGAGGCCCCCGGTGGCCAGATCACCGGCGCGCTCGCCGTGTTCGACCTGGTGCGCCAGAACGTGACCACCGCCGACCCGGTGAACACGGGCTTCAGCGTGCAGACCGGCGAGCAGCGCGCACGCGGGCTGGAGCTGGAGCTGGGCGCCGACCTGAAGAACGGCTGGAAGATCACCAGCGCCTACACCTACACACAAAGCAAGGTCACGCGCGATAACAACGCGGCGATTGTGGGCCTGCCGCTCAACCTCACGCCGCGCCACACCCTCACGGCCTGGGCCACCTACAAACTGCCGCAGTACCAGCGGGTGACGCTGGGCCTCGGCGGACGTTATGTGAGCGAGCAGATCGGCTCGTACCCCTTCACGCTGCCGTCGTACTTTGTGGCCGATGCGTCCGTCAGCTACGTGGGCGAGAACTACCGCGTGACGGCGGGCGTGAAGAACGTGTTCAACAAGGCGTACTACGACGGCGCGATCAACGCCAATGTGGTCTCGCCCTCGCTGCCGCGCAACTTCAGCCTGGGTGTGACGTACTTCTTCTGRCGCAGCGCCCCCACCCCGCCGCCCACACGCCATGACCAGCCAGCGCACGCTCAACCGCCTCTTCACCCTGCACTCCTGGGCGGGCATCGTCACGGGGCTGCTGCTGTTCATCGTGTGCTTTTCGGGCGCGGTGGTGGTGTTCAAGAACGAGATCGACCTCTGGGCCAACCCTTCACTGGCCAAGCTGCCACGCTCTGAAAAGCCTGCCTCGCTCGACGCGGTGCTCACGCAGCTGCGGACCCGCTACCCGGGCGCGACGGTGGAGACCATCGCGCTGCCCGATGCGGTCAACCCCAGCTACTTCGCGTTTGTGCGCGAGCGCGGAGCCCCGGCCCACACGCGCACCAAGGTGGCCTTGCGCTCCGACACCGGCACGGTGGTGGGCCCGGTGGACAGCCAGCTCGGCCAGTACCTGCGCATGCTGCATGTGTTCCTGTTCTTCGGGCCGCGCTGGATCGTGGGGTTCCTCGGCGCAGCCATGCTGGTACTGATTGCCACCGGCATCGTCATCCACCGCAAGATCCTGGCCGAGCTGTTCACCCAGCGCTGGGGCCGCAGCTTTCGCGTGGTGATGTCGGACCTGCACAAGTCCGCCGGCATCTGGGGGCTGGGCTTTCACATCCTGATCGCCACCACCGGCGCATGGATGGGCCTGGCGCCGCTGTTCGAGCAGGGCTACAAGTTCATCACCACCCCTGTCGCAATGGCGCCCTCTCAGCCCGCGCGCAAGGCCGAGGGCAGCGAGCCCGCACCCATGCAGTCGCTGGACGCGATGTATGCCACCGCGCAGCAGGCCGTGCCGGGGCTGGAGGCGCGCTATGTGTCGCTGCGCCGCTGGGGCACGGGCACCGCCGAGGCGGGTTTCACCGGCAACCTGAGCGGCCACCTGGCCAGCACCGCGCGGGTGGACATCCATGCCGTCACGGGCGTTCCCAAGAAGGTGCACGACCCACGCACGGCGGGCTTCTGGTCGCTGGTCAACAGCCTGATGGAGCCACTGCACTTTGGCGACTTTGGCGGGCTGGCGCTCAAGTGGCTGTATTTTTTTCTGGGCATGACCCCGGCGTTTTTGTCGATCTCGGGCACGCTGATCTGGCTGGATGCGCGCCAGCAGCGCAGGCGCGAGGCCGACGCGGCACATCCGGCGTCCGCAGGCAACGCCATCGCGGCGGGCTGACGGGCACCACCCCCCACCTTCCACACCACACCCACCATGCAACGTTTCTTTCTGGCCCTGCATGCCACCGTGCCCGCAGCGCTCCTCGTGGCGGTGTTCATACACCTGTGGGGACCTGCGGGCTTGGCCCCGCTGGCGCAGCGGCCCGTGTGGACGGTGTGGGTGCTCATTGCCGTGTGGCTGCAGATGTCGGTCCTGGCCGCGTGGGCGCTGCGCACGCTGGCGCTGTGGCGGGTGGCGCTGGGCAGCACCGGAGCGCTGTTGGCCGTGGCAGCACTCACCGGCCTGGCACTCGGTAGCGCCCTGGCACCCGCCATGGCCATGGGCCTTGCGGCCACGGGTCTGGCCTGTGCGGGCGTGGCGGCGTTCATGGGCCCGCAGCGGGTGCAGCAGGTTCATCGGCGCCGGGGGAGTCGCCCGTCCATTGCGATCACCCCGGCGGCACCACAGCATGTGGTGTCCCACACGGGCCGCCCCTGGCCGTTGGCACCGCTGGCGCACCTGCCCTTCTGGCTTTGCGCGGCGCTGGCGGTGGAGTCATTCCGTCTGGCGCACATCGTGGCTGTTGAGCCCGCTCGATCGGCCGGCATGCTGGGCCTGCTGCTGTCGTTTTTTGTCGGGTTGCCTGCGGCCACGGTGCGCACCTGGGCGCCCCGCACCAGCGCCCTGCTGTGGCTGCTGGCAGGGCTGGCCTGTGCCGGCCTGGCAGCCAAGGCCGGGCTGCAGCAAGGCTGGGTGGCTGCCATGCTCTGCACGGCAGCAGCCTGCAGCAGCGTGCGGCCGCTGCACCACCGGCTGGGGGCCCGGGGCCTGGGCCATCGCAGCCGCACCCGTCACACCCCGCGCCACCCACGGCCCTCGGAGACCGCATGAACGAACTGCTGGGCATTGCCGCCGCCTTGGCCTCGCTGGTGGCACTGGCCTGCTGGGCCCGCACAGTGCCCACCCGTGCGTGGGGCGATGACACACCCACGGGTGCGGCGCGATGGTGCGCCAAGGCGGTGGCGCTGGGCACCTTGCTGTTGCAGACCACCACCGCCAGCCTGGCTGCTGGCTGGGTCGCCGGTGTGGCCCTGGTGCTGGCCGCATGGATGGTGCTGGGCTGGTTGCTGGTGCTGGCCATGAACCTGTGGCCCCAGGCCAGCCAGCGCTGGGCACTGCGGCTGGGGTGGCTGGGCCTGGGCGGATGTGTGCTGGCGCTGGTGGCCTGCGCATTGGGCGAGGGCCTGCTGCGCTGAGTGGACGCAGGCGAGTGCTGCACCGGGACCTGACGGGGCCCACCGGGCATACACAACGCCCATCTGCATATTTTTTGCTCAAAATTCGCTCAAGCGCTACTGATTCATACCTCAATAGCTATCAAATAGATAGCGATCAACCCCCCATGGAATCGCCGGCGGCCACGGCACAATCGTCGCCATGGATTCGCTGATCATCAACGCCCCCTGGGTGCACACCCTGCGCTTTGTGCTGGAAGTGGCCGCCACCGTGGCTTTCGCGCTGTCGGGCGTGATGGCCGCCGCGCGCAAGCGGCTGGATGCCGTGGGCGTGTGTGTGGTGGCCTTCGTGGCCGCGTTTGGCGGGGGCACACTGCGCGATTTGCTGCTGGACCAGCGGCCCTTTTTCTGGATTCGCCACACCGAGTTTGTGTGGGGCATTCTGGCGCTGTGCATCGGCGCCATGCTGTTCATGCGCCAGCGGCACTTTGAGCCCACCGAGCGCGCCATGCTGCTGCCCGACGCCATCGGCCTGGGCCTGTTTGCCGCTGTGGGCGTGGACATTGCCACCACCATTGGCATGCCGCCCATCATCAGCGTGATGATGGGCGTGACCACCGGCGTGTTTGGCGGTGTGCTGCGCGACGTGCTGTGCAACGAGGTGCCCCAGGCCTTCAGCGACCACCGCCCCTATGCGCTGTGCGCGTTTGCGGGCGGCTGGGCCGACGTGGCCCTGCGCCAGATGCAGGCTCCCGACTGGGCGCCGCTGGTGGTCTCCGTGCTGCTCACCGCCGGGCTGCGCGGGCTGGCGGTGTGGCGCAACTGGGAGCTGCCTGCGTGGCGGGTGTGATGGGGGCATCGGCCCCCTCCCGCGCAGGGCTGGCGCGCCTGTGACAGCATCGGGTGCCCGAGGCCCGCACACTGGCCTCCGTCCGACTGCAGGAGACACACAACAATGACCACCGCACCCACGCCCACCCACCTGCGTGCCACGGCCCTTATCGACAGCGACGCACCTTCGATCAAGGCCTTTGCCGCCCAACACGCGCACGGCGCCACCGACCGCGAACGCGCGGTGGCCCTGTACCTGGCCGTGCGCGATGGTTTCCGCTACGACCCCTACCGCATCGACCTGTCGCCCCAGGGCATGACGGCCAGCACCGTGCTGGCCAACGGCTATGGCTGGTGCGTGCCCAAGGCCGCACTGCTCACCGCTGTGTGCCGTGCGACAGGYATCCCGGCGCGCATGGGCTTTGCCGACGTGCGCAACCACCTCAGCACCGAGCGCATGCGCGAGACCATGAAGACCGACCTCTTCATCTGGCACGGCTACACCGACATCTGGCTGGACGGCGCCTGGCGCAAGGCCACCCCCGCGTTCAACATCGAGCTGTGCGAGCGCTTTGGCCTGCTGCCGCTGGAGTTTGACGGGGAGAACGACTCGATCTACCACCCGTTCGACCAATCGGGCGCACGCCACATGGAATACGTGCACCAGCGCGGCGCGTTTGACGACATGCCGCTCGCGCAGGTCGTGGCCGACTTTCGCACGGTGTACGGCGGCTGGCTGCAGGGTGACGCCACCCGCAGCAGCCTGCAGGACGCCAGTTTTGCCAACGACATTGAAAATGAAAAGGAAGCCCGCTGATGACGCACGCCCCCGAGAACGCCACCACCGCCCCCATCCCCGCAGGTTTTGCGCCGCTGGTGGCCGGGGGCCCTTACATCCAGCACAACGGCCCGCTGTATGTGCTGCACCAGGGCAACGTGGTGAAGTTCGGCTTTCGCGTGGAGCCGCGCCACACCAACCCCATGGGCAACCTGCACGGCGGCATGATGGCCACGTTCTGCGACATGCTGGTGCCGCTGTCGGTGCACCGCAAAAGCGATCAGGTGTCGGACCGCTTCTTGCCCACCATCAGCCTGCAGATCGACTACCTGGCCCCCGCCCCGCTGGGCGCCTGGGTGGAGGGCGAGGCCGAGCCGCTGCGCATCACGCGCTCGCTGGTGTTTGCGCAAGGGCTGGTCACAGCTGATGGCGTGCCCTGCGCGCGGGTGAGCGGCGTGTTCAAGATCGGGCCCGTGGCGCCCCGCGACGCCGTGGAGTGAGCGGCACTGGGCGTCACGCCCAAGGCCCCAGGCCTCCAGCTGCGCGCCCCCCGGCGCACAAGCCTGACCCGCACCGCTCAGGCTGCGCCCAGCGCGCCCACCACATGCTCCACAAACCGCGCCAGCTTGGGCAGTTGCCGCCGGTCGGGCGCATACACCAGGTGCATCGGGCGCGGCACGGGCAGGCAGTGCTGCATCACCGGCACCAGCGCGCCACTGGCCAGGTCGTCAGCCAGTAGCACCTCGGGTTGCATGATCAGGCCCAGGCCGCCCAACGCCGCCTGGCGCAGGCCATCGCCCTGGTTGCACACAAAGCGCGCGTTCTCGGGCCAGAAGAAATCCTCGTTGCCGTCGTGCAAGGTCCATTCCACCCGGCGCTGCCACACCGAGTGGCTGAGGCACTGGTGGCGCGCCAGGTCGGCCGCGCGTTTGGGCGTGCCGTGGCGCTGCAGGTACGCGGGTGCTGCGGCAATCACCATGCGGTAGGGGCGCAGCGGGCGCGCCACCAGGCCCTCGTTCACCACCTGGCCAATGCGCACGGCCACGTCAAAGCCCTCGCCTGCCAAGTCCACCACGCTGTCGGTCAGTTGCAGGTCCACACGCACCTGGTCGTGGCGCTGCAGAAAGTCGGCCACCAGCGGCGCGATCACGTGGTTGCCCAGCGTGAAGGGCGCGCTCACCCGCAGCAGGCCCTGCGGCACGGCGCGGCTGCGCTCCACGGCGGACTCAGCCCAGCGCACCTGCTCCAGCACGCGTTTGCTGTCGTCGTAGAACGCGGCGCCCACCTCGGTCAGGCTGTTCTGGCGCGTGCTGCGCTGGAACAGGCGTGCGCCCAGGTGGGTCTCCAGCTGCTGGATGTGCTTGCCCACCATCACGGCGGAGATCTGCAGCTGGCGCGCGGCAGCGGCAAAGCTGCCGGCCTCCGCCACGGCCACCATGACTTCCATATTGCGCAGCCTGTCCATGGCAACTCCCTCAATTCCTAATCAATGGTTAGCACAAGCATAACTTGTAGGTACTTTATATTCCGATTGATTAGCAAAAGAATCGGGCTGTCAGTTCCTCATCAACCCTTTTTGACACCCAAGGAAAACACCATGTCCAAGATTCTTCTCATCGGCGCGAGCGGCACCATCGGCCAGGCCGTGCTGGCCAACCTGGGCACACGCCACGACGTGATCACCGTGGGCCGCAGCAGCGGCACGCACCGTGCGGACTTCTCGCAGCCAGGCGCGGTTGCCCAACTGTTCGAGGCGGTGGGCAAGGTCGATGCCATCGTGAGCACCGCAGGCAACCTGCACTTTGGCCCGCTGGCCGAAATGACGACCGAGCAGTTCAACCTGGGCCTGCAGGACAAATTGCTGGGCCAGGTGCAGCTGGCGCTGGTCGGCCAGAAGTATCTGAACGATGGCGGCTCCATCACGCTGACGGCGGGCATCCTGTCGATTGAGCCCATCCGCAACGGCGCCAGCGCCACGGCCGTGAACGCGGCCATCGAAGGTTTTGTGGCTGCCGCCGCCATCGAGCTGCCGCGCGGCCTGCGCATCAACGCCATCAGCCCCACGGTACTGACCGAGTCGATGGGCAGCTACGGGCCGTTCTTCCCGGGGTTCGAGCCGGTGCCCGCCGCACGCGCGGCGCTGGCCTACCAGCGCAGCGTGGAAGGCGCGCAGACGGGGCGTGTGTACCGGGTGCAGTGATCCCGCCGACCCGAATGTGAAACGAAAATAGCTGCTACCGCCCGATGCATGAGCGGTAGCAGCTATCAATCTGGTAGCTACAAAAAATCTTGGTAGCGCTTAGTCCAGGCTCGCCCCAGACTCCTTCACGACCTTGCCCCACTTGACGGACTCGGCCTGGATGAAGGCAGCAAACTGTTCGGGCGTTTCGCTGTACGTCTCGGCGCCCTGCTCGTTGATCTTCTTCTTCACCTCGGCCTGGTTCAGCACCTTCACCAGTGCGGTGTTGAGCTTGGCCAGCACCGGCGCAGGCGTGCCGGCGGGCGCAAACATGCCAAACCACGAGGTGGCTTCATAGCCGGGCACGCCGGCTTCGGCGATAGTCGGCACGTTGGGCAGCTCGGGCGAGCGCTTGGCCGTGGTCACGGCAATGGGCACCAGCTTGCCACTGCGCACATGCTGGATAGCCGAGGGCATGTTGTCGAACATGATGCCGATCTGGTTGCCCAGCAGGTCGGTGACGGCCGGGGCGCTGCCCTTGTAGGGCACGTGCACCATGTCCACCTTGGCCAGGCTCTTGAACAGCTCGCCCGACAGGTGGATGGAGCTGCCGTTGCCCGACGAGCCAAAGTTGACCTTGCCGGGGTTGGCCTTGGCGTAGGCGATCAGTTCCTTCACGCTCTTGTAGGGCTGAGCGGGGTTGGCCACCAGCAGGTTGGGCACATTGGCCACGCGGGTCAGCGGTGCAAAGTCCTTGATGGGGTCGAACGGCATCTTCTTGTACAGGCTGGCGTTGATGGCGTGCGTGCCCACCGTGCCCATGAAGAGTGTGTAGCCATCTGCCGGGGCCTTGGCCGCCATGGCGCCGCCGATGTTGCCGCCCGCACCTGCGCGGTTGTCCACGATGACGGACTGGCCCAGCTCGGCGGTCAGCGCCTGGCCGATGATGCGGGCCAGGATGTCGGTGGTGCCGCCTGCCGCAAAGGGCACGACGATGGTGACGGGCTTGCTCGGATAAGCCTGGGCGAGCGCAGCGCTGCTGCCCAGCAGGCCGATACCAGCGAGGGCGGTGACTGCAGCGGCCGACAGCGCGAAGCGGCGGGTGGTGTGGATGGAATGGGTCATGGTTTGTCTCCTTCAAGAAGGTGGATGAATGAATGGGTCGGTGCCACCAGGGCCGCGTGGGCCCGCGTCTGGCCGCGCCGTGGCCTCAACCGGGCGCCGAGGCCTCCGGACGAGAACGGGGGGTGCCCCTTGCGGGGCGGCAAGGAAGATCAGTTCAGGTTGCTAAACAGGCGCCACTCCCAGCGTGGTGCCTCCGCACACGTACAACACCTGCCCGGTCACGAAACCGTTGTCGGGCGAGAGGAAAAACAGCGCCGCGCGCGCCACGTCGTCGGGCGTGCCCATGCGGCCCACGGCGATGCTGTTCAGGATGCGCTGCGTCTGCGGCGCACCGTCGGGGTTGCTCTGGCGGAACAGCTCGGTGGCGATGGGCCCGGGGCCAATCGCGTTGACGGTGATGCCGTCACGCCCCAGCTCCATGGCCAGCGTGCGTGTCATGCCGATCATTCCGGCCTTGGTGGCGGAGTAGACGATGCGCTCGCCCTTGCCCAAAGCGGCGCGCGATGACATGTTGACGATGCGGCCCTGCCCGCTGGCGCGCAATGTGGGCAAAAAGGCCTGCACCAGCAGCATGGGCGCGCGCAGGTGCAGCCCTACCACGTCATCCAGTTGGGCTGTGGTCGCCGTGTCGATGGTGCCAGGGCGCGTGGCGCCCGCGTTGTTTACCAGTGCGGTGACGTTGTGCTTGGCCGCAATCTCGGCCGCGCGTTCGCGGGTCGAGGCTTCGTCGGTCAGGTCGCCCTGGTACGAGGTGAGTTGCGGGTGGCTCCAGGTGGGCAGCACGTAGTCCAGGTTGACCACGGCGTGGCCTTGGGCCAGCACGGCTTCGGCAATCGCGCGGCCGATGCCGTTGCTGGCACCGGTGACGACCGTGACGGGAGTGCTTTTATCAATTGCGGTCACACGCGCTCCAGGATGATGGCAATACCCTGCCCCACGCCGATGCACATGGTGCACAGCGCGTACTGGCCCGCGTGCTCGTGCAGGCGGTTGACSGCGGTGGTGRCCAGGCGCGCGCCGCTGGCKCCCAGCGGGTGGCCSAGCGCRATGGCGCCGCCCCAGGCGTTCACGCGGGCATCGTCGTCCTTGAGGCCCAGCGCGCGCAGCACGGCCAGGCCTTGCGCGGCAAAGGCTTCGTTCAGTTCGATCACGTCCATGTGGTCGATGGTCAGGCCCGTCTGCGCCAGCACCTTCAGGGTGGCAGGCGTGGGGCCAAAGCCCATGATGCGCGGCGCCACACCGGCCACGGCCATGCCCACCACGCGGGCGCGGGGCTTGAGGCCATATTTGGCAGCATTGGCTTCATCGGCCAGCAGCAGCGCGCAGGCGCCGTCATTCACGCCGCTGGCGTTGCCCGCCGTCACCGTGCCATCTGGCCGCACCACGCCCTTGAGCTTGGCCAGCGCTTCCAGGCTGGTCTCACGCGGGTGCTCGTCCTGGCTCACGATGATCGCGTCGCCCTTCTTTTGCGGGATGTGCACCGGCACGATCTCGCGCGCCAGATGGCCGGCCTTGATGGCGGCCACGGCGTTGAGCTGGCTGCGCAGGGCCATCWGGTCCTGSGCYTCGCGCTCRATCTTGWAGTCGGTGGCCACGTTCTCGGCSGTYTCGGGCATGGAGTCSACRCCGTACTKYKCCTTCATSAGCTTGTTGACRAAGCGCCAGCCRATSGTSGTGTCRTACACCGCGTTGTTRCGGCTGAAGGCSSWCTCKGCCTTGGGCATGACGAAGGGGGCGCGGCTCATGCTCTCCACACCGCCCGCGATCATCAGACCTGCCTCGCCCGCCTTGATCGCGCGCGCTGCGGTGCCCACGGCATCGAGCCCCGAACCGCACAGGCGGTTGATAGTGGCGCCGGCCACGTCGATGGGCAGGCCCGCCAGCAGGCTGCTCATGTGGGCCACGTTGCGGTTGTCTTCACCGGCCTGGTTGGCGCAGCCGTAGAGCACGTCGSTCACGGCCGCCCAGTCCACGCCGGGGTTGCGCTCCATCAGCGCCTTGATGGGGATCGCACCCAGGTCGTCGGTGCGCACGCTGGAGAGCGCGCCGCCGTAGCGGCCAAAGGGGGTGCGGATGGCGTCGCAGATGAAGGCTTGGCGTTGTGTGCTCATGGTTTTGTCTCCTCGTTGCTTGGGGGGTGGATTCGTTCAGGCGGCAGGGCGGATGGGCAGGCCCACCAGTTGCTCCAGTTCAGCGTGCGACAGGCCGGGCACGGTGTCGATGAGCTGCAGCCCGTCGGGTGTACAGGCCAGTGTGCACAGATCGCTGTAGATGCGCTTCACGCACGCGACACCGGTGAGCGGGTAGGTGCACTGCGTCACGATCTTGCTGGTGCCCTGCTTGGTCAGCAGATCCATCATCACCCAGGTCTGCTTGGCGCCGATGGCCAGGTCCATTGCGCCGCCCACGGCCGGGATGGCGCCGGGCTCGCCGGTGCTCCAGTTGGCCAGGTCGCCCGTGGCGCTGACCTGGAAGGCGCCCAGCACGCAGATGTCGAGGTGTCCGCCGCGCATCATCGCGAAGCTGTCGGCGTGGTGGAAGTACGCGCCGCCGGGCAGCAGCGTGACGGGCTGCTTGCCCGCGTTGATCAGGTCGTAGTCCTCCAGCCCCGCAGCGGGCGCAGGGCCCATGCCCAGGATGCCGTTTTCGCTTTGCAGGATGACCTCGCGGCCTGCCGGGATGTGGTTGGCGACCAAGGTCGGCTGGCCGATGCCCAGGTTGACGWMGGCGCCGTCGWRGATGTCYTGCGCCACGCGTTTCGCCAGCTCGTCTTTACTACGCTTTTGATAGCTGCTCATGCTTATTCTTTCTGCGCTTGGGGCCAATATCACGCGGATTTCTTGAATCCGCCCGCCTGCGTGGCCGTGCGGTCGATCTTGACGACATGCGTCACGTAGATGCCGGGGGTGACGATGGCCTCGGGGTCCAGCGCGCCCAGCTCCACCACTTCGTGCACCGTGGCAATCGTGGTCTTGGCAGCGGTGGCCATCACCGGGCCAAAGTTGCGCGCCGACATGCGGTAGGTGAGGTTGCCCCAGCGGTCACCCTTCTCGGCCTTGACCAGGGCCACGTCGCCGTGGATSGGGTATTCGAGCACGTASTGYTTGCCGTYGATCTCRCGCGTTTCCTTGCCCGCAGCCAGTTCGGTGCCATAGGCCGTGGGGCAGAARAAGGCGCCGATGCCCGCRCCCGCRGCYCGSAKGCGCTCGGCCAGRTTGCCCTGGGGCACSAGTTCGAGTTCGAKCTTGCCRCTGCGRTACAGSYCATCGAACACMTAGCTGTCSACCTGGCGCGGAAAGCTGCAGATGATCTTGCGCACCTGGCCCGCCTTGAGCAGCGCAGCCAGGCCCTGGTCGGCATTGCCTGCGTTGTTGTTGACCACCGTGAGGTCCCGCGCACCGTGGGCGATGAGGCCATCGATCAGCTCGCCCGGAATGCCGGCCGTGCCGAACCCGCCTATCAACACCGTGGCACCATCCTTTACCCCCGCAAGGGCCTGGGCCACCGAGTCCGCCAGTTTGTTGATCATTGCAACGCTTTCTTGGTTTCTCTGTTGTGTCTTTGAAATTTGTTCGCATATAGAACAAATGTTCGCTTAAAGAATTATAGTTGGCATACGTATGAATTCCCAAACCCCTGAAGCCAAAGACCCCAAACCGAGCGACAGCTATGTGCAGTCGTTCGCGCGCGGGCTGGAGGTGATCCGCTCGTTCAGCGCGGCCACGCCGCAGCAAACCCTGAGTGAAGTCGCCGCGCAGACAGGTCTCACGCGCGCCGGTGCGCGCCGCATCCTGCTCACGCTGCAGACGCTGGGTTATGTGGAGACGGACGGCAAGCTGTTTCGCC
>NZ_JBGFFF010000043.1:0-31442 GCF_056175785.1 Acidovorax sp. LjRoot204 | reverse complement strand
GTGCTGGCCCGCGCSGTGAAGTGGCACAGCGAGCACCGCGTGATCCTGAACGGCCACAAGACAGTCATCTTCCGCTAGTCCAGCTTTCCCATGGCCACGGCAGCCCCGTCCTCCTTCCTCAGCAGCGCTGCACGGCGCATTCCGCCCATCCAGTGCCTGCTGACATTCGAGGCCCTGGCCCGCCTGCGCAGCGTGACGCAGACGGCCGACGAGCTGTGCGTGACGCCCAGCGCCGTGAGCCACCGCGTCAAGCAGCTGGAGCAGATCCTGGGCGTGCGGCTGTTTGGCCGGGCCGATTTTTCGCTGACCACCGAGGGCAGCGCCTACCTGGCCCATGTGCGCGAGGGACTGGGTGCGCTGCAGCGGTTCCCCGGCCAGGCGGCCGCGCCCGGGCGGCGGCGGCTCAAACTGGCCGTGACGCCCACGTTTGCGCGCACCATCCTCATCCCCCGCCTGCGCCAGTTCACCGAGGCGTACCCCGAGATCGACCTGGCGCTGCAGGTCTCCATCCCGCTGCTGGACGTGGTGGCCGAAGACGCCGACCTGATGGTGCGCTTTGGCCCTGGCCACTATGCCGACGTGGAGCATGTGGAGCTGGCGCGCGACGTGGTCACGCCCCTGGCCTCGCCCGCATTCGTGCGCGAGCACGGGCCCTTTGACCGCCCCGAAGACCTGGAGGGCGTGCCCCTGCTGCGCAGCCCGCTGGAGCCCTGGCGCACCTGGTTTGCTGCCACGGGTCTCGACTGGGCTGAGCCCAGCGAGGGCTCGCAGTTCAACGACATCGGCCTGATGTGCGACGGCGCTGCTGCCGGCATGGGCGTGGCGCTGGTACGCCTGAAGCTGGGCGCGCCCTGGCTGGAGAACGGCACACTCGTGCGCCTGTTTGACACCGACACCGCCAGCCCCCACGCGCACTACCTGTGCTGGCGCACGGGCACCATGGACCGGTGGGAATGCGCGGCGTTTGCCGAGTGGCTGCGCAAAACCATGGCGTAGTAGAGGTATCCCCCTGAGTCGCCTTGGGCGCCTTCCCCCTTCTCTCGGCTACGCCGGGAAGGGAGACGCAGCCCTTGCTGCGGGGCGGCCCTTGCTCGGCTGCCCTTGCCCGAGCCGCGCCCGCCTCCACCAGGTTCAAGCAAAATTTGCCTCCAGCGCTTGTCCAACAAGCGCAAGCAGCTATCAATTGGTGAGCAACCCGGTGTTTTTCACAATCCCCTGAAGAAAAGCTCAAGCCCGGGCACCGAGCCATCCCCTACAGTGACAGCCATGAACACTGCCGCCGACCCCACCGTAGCCCTGTCCGAACGCGCCGCGCGCCAGGCCGAGGTTGTCCAGGCCCTGGGCCGCGTGCTGCCCGCCCACGCACTGCTCTGGCACRMCGAGGACACCACGCCCTACGAATGCGACGGCCTCACCGCCTACCGCCAGCGCCCATTGGTGGTGTGCCTGCCGGAAACCTACGACGAGGTGCAGGCCGTGCTGCAGGTGTGCCACCGGCTGCAGGTGCCCGTGGTGGCCCGCGGTGCGGGCACSGGSCTKTCSGGCGGCGCCATGCCSCAYGCSMTGGGCGTGACGMTGTCGCTSGCCAAGTTCAACCGCATCCTCGACATCAACCCCGAAAGCCGCACGGCCGTGGTGCAGTGYGGCGTGCGCAACCTCGCSATCAGYGARGCSGCSGCSCCCTWCAACCTCTACTACGCGCCTGAYCCSWSSAGCCAGATCGCCTGCACCATCGGCGGCAACGTGGCCGAGAACTCGGGCGGCGTGCACTGCCTCAARTACGGSCTCACCKTGCAYAACGTGCTCAAGGTAAAGGGCTTCACGGTGGAAGGCGAGCCCGTCGAATTCGGCAGCGAGGCACTCGACGCCCCTGGCTACGACCTGCTGGCCGCCGTGATCGGCAGCGARGGCATGCTGGCCGTGACCACCGAGGTCACSGTCAAGCTSRTSCCCAAGCCSCAGSTSGCGCGCTGCATCATGGCCAGCTTTGACGATGTGCGCAAAGCGGGCGACGCGGTGGCTGCGGTCATAGCGGCCGGCATCATCCCCGCCGGGCTGGAGATGATGGACAAACCCATGACCGCTGCCGTGGAGGACTTTGTGCATGCGGGCTACGACCTGACCGCCGAAGCCATCCTGCTGTGCGAGAGCGACGGCACGCCCGAAGAAGTAGAGGAAGAAATCGGCCGCATGAGCGAGGTGCTGCGCGCTGCAGGCGCCACCGCCATCTCGGTCAGCAACGACGAAGCCGAACGCCTGCGCTTCTGGAGCGGCCGCAAGAACGCCTTCCCCGCCWSSGGCCGMATCAGCCCCGACTACATGTGCMTSGACTCCACCATYCCGCGCAAGCGCCTGGCCGACATCCTGCTGGCCATCCAGSAGATGGARAAGAAATACCAGCTGCGCTGTGCCAACGTGTTCCACGCGGGCGACGGCAACCTGCATCCGCTGATCCTGTTCGACGCGAACGACGCTGACCAGCTGCACCGCTGCGAGCTTTTTGGCGCGGAGATTCTGGAGACCAGCGTGGCCATGGGCGGCACGGTGACGGGYGAACATGGCGTGGGCGTGGAGAAGCTCAACAGCATGTGCGTGCAGTTTTCTGCGGCGGAGAACGCGCAGATGTTCGGGCTCAAGCACGCGTTTGATCAGGCGGGGTTGCTGAACCCCGGCAAGGTGATTCCGACGCTGAACCGGTGTGCGGAGTACGGGAAGATGCTGGTGCGGGGGGGGCAGATCAAGCACCCCGATCTGCCGCGTTTTTGACCGCCATGAAGGCGCTGCAAGGGCTGGCCTTTCTTCTGCTCATGCAGTCGGGGGGCGAGGCACTGTCCCACTTTTTAAAGCTCCCGGTGCCTGGGCCGGTCGTCGGCATGGTGCTGCTCCTGCTCGCGCTGCGCTGGCAGCCGGTGCAGGATGCCGTGGCCCCAGCGGCGGGCTTCTTGCTCCAGCACCTGTCGCTGCTGTTTGTGCCAGTGGGCGTGGGGGTGATGACCCACCTCGCGTTGCTGAGCACCTATGGCCTGCAGCTGGTGACGGTGATCGTACTGTCCACCTGGATTGGCATGGCGGCGACGGCGCAGGTGTTGCGTTTTTTGCAGCCCAAGGAGAACCATGGCGAACTTCGTTGAGCTGTGGGTGTACCTGGCCTCAGCCCCACTGTTCGGGMTGACGGCCACGCTGGTGGTGTATGTGCTGGCACAGGCACTGTCGGTGCGCTCCGGGCACGCACCCTGGGCCAATCCGGTGATGGTGTCGGTGGCCATTCTGGCCAGCGTCATGCTGGCCACGGGCACGGCCTACCCCACGTACTTTGCGGGTGCGCAGTTCATCCACTTCCTGCTGGGCCCTGCGGTGGTGGCACTGGGCTGGCCCCTGTGGCAGCGCCGCGCGGCCTTGCGCTCGCGTTGGGGCCGACTGGTGCTGGCCTCGCTGGCGGGTGGCAGCGCGGCGGCCGCCAGTGCTGTGGGCCTGGGCTGGGCACTGGGCCTGCCGGGTGATGTGCTGATGTCGCTGGCCCCCAAATCTGTCACCGCCCCGGTCGCCATGGGCATTGCCGCACAAATTGGCGGCGTGCCCGCCCTTGCCGCCGTGTTCGCGGCGCTGACGGGCATGGTGGGGGCGCTGTCTGCGCGCTGGTTGTTTGGCTTGATGCGCCTGCCCACCGACGCGCAAGGCATGGCACTGCGGGGCTTTGCGCTGGGCACGGCGTCACATGGCATCGGCGCGGCGCATGCGCTGCAGGTGCATGCCGAAGCGGGGGCATATGCAGGGTTGGCACTGGGGCTGCAGGTGGTGCTGGCGGCGGTGCTGATGCCGCTGGTGTTCCGGTTGTTGTGAGGGGTGCGGCAGGGGCATCACCTCTTGTCCTACGCTGCGCCGCGCTCAGCGGCCCTCACCCGCCCCACAAAGCCCGCCCCATCTCCCCCACATGCGACACAGCAAACAGCACCAGCCCGATGAGCCCGCCCACCACGGTGCCATTGATGCGGATGTACTGCAGGTCCTTGCCAATGTTCAGCTCGATCAGCTGCGTCATCTCTTCCGTATCCCACCGCCGCACCGTGTCCTCGATGTGCTGCGCAATGAACGCCGACACATCCGGCGCCAGCCCCTCCACCCACCGCTCCAGCCTGTCATTGAACGACTGCCGCAGCGCCGCGTCCCCCGCCAGCGACTCGCCCAGCCATAACCCCAGCTTGCCCACCTGCCGCGCCAGCACCGAGTTGGCATCGGCCAGGTCGCGTTGCAGAGCGCCGCGCAGATCCAACCACAAGGTCTGCACATAACCTGCCACCGTGGCGTCGGTCTGCAACCATGTGCGGATCTCCTCGCCCTTGCGCTCCCATTCCGGGTCGCTGCGAAGACGCTCGATAAAGCGCTGCACCGCCACATCAAACTGCGCACGCAGTGCATGCTGCGGGTTGGCGGCCACATCGGCCATCAGGCTCTCCAGCGCGCGGGCCAGCAGGGCCGAGCCCTTGTCGCCCAGCCAGTCGCTGGGCAGCAACTTCTCCGTGCGCGGGTGGTCCTTCTTGAGCCAGGCCACGATGGACTGCGCGACCCAGGTGCGGGTTTGCTCGTTCTGCAGCAGTTCGATGAGCTTGGCCAGCACGTCGTCCAGCAGCGCTTGGTGACGGCCGTTGTGCGTGAGGGTGTCGAGCACCGCCGCCAAGGCACGCGACATATCCACCTGCCCGATCAAGGCACGCGTGGCCTTGTGGATGAAGCGCTCCACCTGCGCGTCTTGCACCGTCTCCAGCGCAGCCGAGGCCAGGCGCGTGGCTTGGTGCCCCAGCAGCGTGGCGTTGCCAGGCGCCGTGAGCCACTGCGCCAGCCGCTCGGCCGGGTCATGCCGGCGGATCAGCGACACGAGCGAAGGCACGTCCAAGAACTTGTCGCGCACAAAGGTGGCCAGGTTGCGACCGATGCGCGCCTGGTTGCGCGCGATGACTGCGGTGTGCGGAATGGGCAGGCCCAGCGGGCGCCGGAACAGCGCCACCACCGCAAACCAGTCCGCCAGCGCACCCACCATGGCGGCCTCGGCCATGGCTTTCACACCGTTGAGCCACAGTCCGCGTTCGACCACGCTGGTGGCGATGAACACGGCCGTCACCAGCAGCAATAGGCCCAGTGCCTGGCGCTTGGCCCGGCGCAAGGCGAGGGTTGCGCTATCAGTCTCGGCGTTCATCCGGGCACGCCCGCCGACCTCGACCCCAATGTGTCAGGCAGCCGCCGCAATCTGGTCCAGCGCCTTCGACAGGTGGTCCACCGTGCGGTCCACGTTGTGCCACTTCTCCAGGCCAAACAGGCCAATGCGGAAGGTCTTGAAGTCCGGCCCCTCATCGCACTGCAGCGGCACACCCGCAGCCGTCTGCAGGCCCACTTCCATGAACTTCTTGCCGTTCTGGATGCCGGGGTCGGTGGTGTAGCTCACCACCACGCCGGGCGCCTTGAAGCCCTCGGCCGCCACGCTGGGGAAGCCGCGCGATTCGAGCAGCGCGCGCACCTTGGCGCCCAATTCGATCTGCTCGTCACGCACCTTGGAAAATCCATATTCACGCGTCTCGGCCATCACCTCGCGCAGGCGCACCAGCGCATCCGTGGGCATAGTGGTGTGGTACGCGTGCTGGCCCTTTTCGTAGCCCTCGGCAATCTGCATCCACTTCTTGAGGTCGCACGAGAAGCTGCTGCTCGTGGTGCCCTCGATGGCTTGGCGGGCACGCTCGGACAGCATCACCATGGCGCAGCAAGGCGATCCGCTCCAGCCCTTTTGCGGCGCGCTGATGAGCACATCCACGCCCGTGGCCTGCATGTCCACCCACATCGCGCCCGACGCCACGCAGTCCAGCACAAACAGCGCGCCCACCTCATGCGCAGCCGCCGTCAGCGTGCGGATGTAGTCGTCCGAAAGGATGATGCCGCTGGCTGTTTCCACATGGGGCGCAAACACCACCTTGGGCTTTTCTGCGCGGATGGTGGCGGCGACTTCTTCTGCGGGGCATGGTGCCCAGGGCGCCTGCGGGCCACTGCCCTGCTGGCGCGCCTTGCACACCACGGAACCACCGCCCAAGCCCTTGTCGGCATCAAAGATCTGCGTCCAGCGGTAGCTGAACCAGCCGTTGCGCACGATGAGCACCTTTTCCTTGTTGGCAAACTGGCGCGCCACGGCCTCCATGCCGAAGGTACCGCTGCCGGGCACCAGCACGGCCGTGTGGGCGTGGTAGACCTCTTTGAGCGTGCCCAGGATGTCCTGCACCACGCCGGTGAAGCGCTTGGACATGTGGTTGAGCGCGCGGTCGGTGTAGACCACCGAAAATTCGAGCAAACCATCGGGGTCGATATCGGGCAAAAGGCCGGGCATAGAGGAGTCTCCGCGTGTGAAACTGAGGGAGGAAAAAGGGACGATCAGGTCAGCTTATCATGGCCCCGCGCCACCCCAAGGCCGCGCGCCATGCAGCAAAAACCCTTCCGATTCCTGCCCACCGCACTGCCCGGCATCGAAGCGATGCAGGCCGACTCCCGCCTCGTCTTCGGCAGGCACATGCACTTGCAGTTCGGCCTCGGCGTGATCGAGCGGGGTGCGCAGAAATCGGCCAGCGGCCGGGGGATTGTGGAATCGGGCCCAGGCGACACCATCACGGTCAACCCCGGCGAAGTCCACGATGGCATGCCGCTGGACGAGCGTGGACGCGCCTGGCGCATGCTCTACCTGGAGCCCGCCCTGGTGGCGCCATTGGCGGCAGAGGTGCATCCGGGCCCGCACGGCTCCGCCTTCGAATTCCATGCTCCGACGATGCGCGATGCGCGGCTGGCGGACCAGGTACTGGCGCTGTTCGACGCGGCCACCCACCGCCCCAACCACTCGGCCGCAGCGTTGCATGTGGAGGAATGCCTGTTGCGGGTGCTGAGCGGCCTGCTGCGGCCGAAGGGCCACCAACAATCCGCCGCGTCCATCGCCAGGGCTCGCACCATGATGGACGACGATCCCACCGCGGCCTGGAGCCTCGCGCAACTGGCCGATGCAGCAAGTTTGAGCCGCTACCAGCTCGTGCGCCAATTTGCCCAGGCCACGGGCCTGACGCCGCACGCCTACCTGCTGCAGCGCCGACTGCAGCTTGCGCGCCATCTGATGGGTGCGGGTACGCCCCTGGCTGATGTCGCCGCAGCCAGTGGCTTTGCCGACCAAAGCCACCTGACGCGCCTCTTCACGCGCAGCTTTGGCATCACACCGGGCGCCTACGTCCGCACACGCGGCTGACAGCCCGGACCCTGCAATTTCGTTCAAGACCGTTGTGCGGGGGTTGGCCGATGCTGCGGGCATCGCCAATTCACGCCGCCGCCGCGCGGCCTCTCGCCATGGGCATCGAATTTCTCATCACCTCTCTCATCGTGGTCGTCTCGCCGGGGCCAGGAACTTTGCTGACCGTGGCGGCCGGACTCTCGGGCGGCGCGCGGGCCGCCGCCGTGACGGCGCTGGGCTGCACGCTCGGCATCGTGCCGCACCTGCTGGCGGCGATCACCGGGCTGGCCGCACTTCTCAACGCCAGCGCCACGGCATTCGAAGTTCTGCGCTACGCGGGGGTCGCCTACCTGGTCTACATGGGCTGGGCCACGTGGCGCTCGCCCGCCACACTGGAGGTTCGCACTGACGCACCCGCACGCACAGCCGGTGGGCGTATCGCGGAAGCCATGCTGATCAACCTGCTCAACCCCAAGCTGTCGCTGTTCTTCCTCACCTTTCTGCCGCAGTTCATCGCACCGGGTGAAGCGCAGCCCGCGTGGCGCATGGTCCAGCTCTCGCTGGTCTTCATGGCCATGACCTTTGTGGTGTTCTTGGGCTATGGCGTCTTTGCCGCCCGGTTTCGTGACCAGGTGCTGCAGCGCCCCGGCGCGCTGGTGTGGCTGCGCCGCGGCTTTGCGGCCGCGTTTGTCGGGCTCGGCGCAAAGCTCGCCCTGATGCACCGATAGGCACCACCGTGCCAGGTGCCGTACTGCTTCACCAGGTATCGATGCAACGTGGACCCAGCGGAGCCACCTGCGCCGACGCCAGCCCCCGCGCCAGCCAGGCCCGCGTGTCGACCGGGTCGATCACCGCGTCGATCTCCAGCGTGGCGGCCATGTGCATCGCCTCGCCGTTGGCGTAGGACTTGGCCAGCAGCTTGGCAAACAGCGCGTCGCGCTCGGCGCCCTCGGGCAGCGCCTCCAGCTCCTTGCGAAAGCCCAGGCGCACGGCGCCTTCGAGCCCCATGGCGCCGAACTCGCCCGTGGGCCAGGCGACAGTGAACACGGGCGCATGGAAGCCCCCGGCCGTCATGCCCATGGCGCCCAGGCCGTAACCCTTGCGCAGCACCACGCTGAAGGTGGGTACACGCAGGCTGGCGGCGGTGACGAACAGGCGGCTCACGTGGCGCACCTGGGCCGTGGCTTCGACCTCGGGGCCGACCATGAAGCCGGGCGTGTCCACCAGGCTCACGATGGGCAGGCCATGCGCGTTGCACAGCTGCATGAAGCGCGCGCCTTTGTCGGCCGCATCGGCGTCGATGGCGCCACCCAGGTGTTGCGGGTTGTTGGCCAGCAGACCCACGGGGCGGCCTTCGATGCGCGCCAGCGCCGTGTGGATGCCGGCACCGAAGCCGGTGCGCAGCAGCAGCAGGCTGCCGTCGTCCACCAGGCCCGCCATCGCCGTGCGGGTGTCGTACACGCGCAGGCGGTTCTCGGGCACCACGGCGCGCAGCAGGCGCTGGTCGGGTGCAGACCACTGCGATGTGCGGCCCTGGAAGAACGACAGATAGTGGCGCGCGGCCTGCACCGCCCCGGCCTCGTCATCGACCAGCACGTCGATCACGCCGTTGGCATGCTGCACGCGGCTCGGSCCGATCTGCTCGGGCKYGAAGMCGCCGAGCCCRCCRCCYTCGATCATSGCCGGGCCGCYCATGCCGATGTTGCTGSCGCGCGTGGCAATGATCACGTCGCTGCAGCCCAGCAGCGCCGCGTTGCCCGCAAAGCAGCGCCCGGCGGCGATGCCGATGACTGGCACCTGGCCCGACAGCGCCGCGTAGCTGGCGAAGGTGTGCACATGCAGCCCCGCCACCACGGGCATGTCGGTGTCGCCCGGSCGCCCGCCGCCGCCYTCGGCGAACAGCACCACCGGCAGCTTCTGCGCCAGCGCGATACCGAGCATGCGGTCGGTCTTGGCATGATTGCGAGCGCCCTGGGTGCCTGCGAGCACGGTGGCGTCGTACGACATGACCACGGCGCGGGATTTCTCGTCGCCAAACAGTGCACCATTGATGCCGCCAATGCCCGTGACCATGCCGTCGGCGGGCGTGTTGGCAATCAGGTCTTCCTTGCTGCGACGGCGCGTCTGCGCGGCGATGGCGAGAGCACCATATTCGATGAAGCTGCCTTCGTCGCACAGGTCGGCAATGTTCTCGCGCGCGGAGCGGCCGCCTTGCGCGTGGCGCTTGGCCATGGCCTCGGGGCGCGCGGCGTCGAGCGTGAAGGCGTGGCGGTCGATCACGCGTTGCAGGTCGGCGCGGATGTGGTCCGGGTCATGTACCGTACCGCCTTGCACTTCGACATCGGCCCCCTCATCCACCGCGTCCAGCACCAGCAGCGGCTGCCCCTGCGCGACGTAGCCACCGGCCACGGCCAGCAGCGCGCCCACGCGGCCTGCGTGCGGGGCCAGCAGCACATGCTCCATCTTCATGGCTTCAAGCACGGCCAGCTCGGCGCCGGCGGCGACCACGTCGCCCTCGGCCACGCTCATCTGCACCAGGCGGGCGGGCATGGGGGCCAGCACGGCTCCTTCCGGCGCTTCAGAGGCAATACGCAAGTCTTTTTGCCCTATAGCGCTAGTCGAATCTGCCTTAATAGCTATATATTTTGTAGCAATCAGAAGCTCTGGCAGCACCGACTCCAGCCACCGTGTGTGCACCTGCTGGCTCTCCATTTCGGGCCGTGTTGCCAGCGCCTGCAGCAGCGCGAGGTTGGTGGCCACACCGTCGATGCGGCACTCGGCCAGCGCGCGCTGCGAGCGGCGCAGCGCATCGGCAAAACGCGGGCTGCGCGTATGCACGATGAGCTTGGCCAACAGCGTGTCGTAGTGCGGCGACGGCGTAGCGCCCGCTGCGCCGTGCGTGTCCACGCGCACGCCTGGGCCTGCGGGCAGGTCAAAGCGGCTGAGCGTGCCGCTGCCGGGGGTGGCGTTGCCCTGTGCGTCCAGCGTCTCGGCGTTGATGCGCCACTGCACGGCAAAGCCCAACACGGAGGGTGGTGCGGCAGGGTCGAGGCCGATGTCCCGCAACGTGCGGCCTGCGGCCAGTGCGATCTGCGCCTGCACCAGGTCCACGCCGGTGACCTCTTCGGTGATGGTGTGCTCCACCTGCAGGCGTGGGTTGCATTCGATGAACACAAACGGCAAGTCGCTGGAGGCCAGGTCCACCAGAAACTCGAAAGTGCCCAGGCCCTCGTAGGCCACGGCACGCGCCATGTCCAGCGCAGCAGCGGTGATGCGCTCGCGCAGCGGCGCGGGCAACGAAGGGCTGGGCGCGATCTCCACCACCTTCTGAAAGCGCCGCTGCAGCGTACATTCGCGCTCGCCCAGGGCGATCACCTCGCGCCCATCGCCCAGCACCTGCACCTCGATGTGGCGGGCGTTGCCCATCAGGCGCTCCACGTACACGCCGTCCACACCAAAGGCGGCCTGCGCCTCGCTGCGGCAGCGCGCGTAGGCAGCGGGCAAGTCATCGGCCGACGCCACCGCGCGCATGCCCCGCCCGCCGCCGCCACCGATGGCCTTGATGACGATGCCAGCATGGGCGTGCTGCGCGAAGAAGGCCTGCGCCTCCTGCAGCGTCACCGCCGTCTGCGTGCCGGGCATGAGCGGCACGCCCTGCTGCTGCGCCAGCGCACGGGCCTGTGCCTTGTCACCGAACAGCGCCAGCTGTGCGGGCGTGGGGCCGATGAAGCGCAACCCGGCCTCGGCGCAGGCGCGGGCGAAGTCAGCGCGTTCGCTCAAGAAGCCATAGCCCGGGTGCACGGCATCGCAGCCCTGCGCCTTCGCAATGGAGATGAGGCGCGCGCCGTCCAGGTACGCAGCCGGGCCGGTGGCGCCCAGTGCCACGGCCGCACTGGCTGCGTGGACATGGGGGCTGGTGGCGTCATCGTCGGCATACACGGCCACGCTGGTGATGCCCAGGTCGTGCAGGGCGCGCACGGTGCGCAGTGCGATTTCGCCCCGATTGGCAACCAGCACTTTGGTGAACAGAACAGAAGATGGCATGGGGCAGTCGCTCTATTTTTTATAGCTGCCAGCGCATATTCAACTAGCACCGGCAGCCAATTTTTCACTCATTCAAGCAATATCACGCAGCAGGCGGCGCAGCACCTTGCCCGCGCCCGTGGCGGGCAGTGCGTCGATGAAACGCACCTCGCGCGGGGCTTTGTAGGGCGCCATGTTCTCGCGGCACCAGGCCACCAGGCCGGCGGCGTCCACCTCCTGGCCGGACTTCTTGACGATGAAGGCGCGCACCACCTCACCCTTTTCCGCATCGGGCACGCCAATCACGGCGGCCTGGGCCACGGCGGGGTGCTTGATGAGSAKGGTCTCGACCTCYTCGGGGAACACGCTGTAGCCCGASACCTTGATCATYTCCTTGAAGCGGCCGATGAAGGTGACATAGCCGTCSGCATCAAKCTTGCCCATRTCGCCGGTGTAGACCCAGCCGTCACGCAGGGTCTTGGCCGTGGCCTCGGGCTTGTTCCAGTAGCCCTGGAAGTTGCCGGGGCCGTGGATGGTGATCTCGCCCACCTCGCCAACGGCCAGCGGCGCGCCGGTGTCGGGGTCGACGATGCGCAGGGTGTTGCCCGGCACGGGCTTGCCCTGGGTGCCCCAGCGGATCGCGTCCACCGGCATAGCGGTGTCCACCGTGTGGGTTTCCGACAGGCCATAGGCCGCCTCGTGGGAGATGCAGTTCGGCGCGAACTGCTGCCACTGCAGGGCCAGCGCCTCGGTGAAGGTGATGCCGAAGCTGGTGACTGGGTTGCGGCGCAGCGCGCTCCAGTCCATCTCGCGTGCGCCGGGCACCTGCATGAGCGCGCCATTCATGGGCGCGATGCTGTACCACCAGGTCACGCGGTGGCGCTCCAGCGCCTGGGCCACGCCCAATGGATCAAAACGGTACAGCAGCACGGCGGTTGCGCCGGTGTAGACCGGCAGGTTCACGCCCATCACCATGCCGGCGATGTGGTACAGCGGCGCCACTGCCAGCAGCGTTTCGTGCGGTGTCATGCCATTGCAGTCCGCCGATGCAGCGGTCTTGAACGTGGCATTGCCGTAGCTCAGCATCGCGCCCTTCGGTAACCCGGTGGTGCCCGAGGTGTAGGTCATGAGCGAGATGTCATCCATCGACAGCGCCACGGGCGCAGGCCGCGCACCGGTGCGGGTGGCGGCCAGGAAGTCTTCGCAGCCCGCAGGCACCGGCGCCATGGCGGCGCGCATGGCCAGCAGCTCGGCGGGTACGTCGATGCTGGGCGTGCCCTCGGGCAGCAGCTCGGCATAGCGCACCACAAACACCTGCTGCAGCGCGGTCTTGGCGCGCACCTTGTCCACCACGGGCAGCAGCACATCGGCCGCGACGATCACGCGCGCCTGCAGGTCGGTGAGCTGGTATTCCAGCTCATGCTCCTTGTTSAGCGGSCYGCMMGGGCAGACGATGGCGCCGATCTTCTGGATGCCGTAGTGCGCCATCASGTACTGCGGGCAGTTATTCATGAACAGTGCCACGGGCTCGCCCTTGGCCACACCCAGCGCCTGCAGGCGCGCGGCAAATGCATCACTGGCCGCATCAAGCTGCGCCCACGTTAGGGGCTGGCCGTACCAGAGGTAGGCGATGTGGTCGGGCGTTTCGCGCGCGTGGCGGCGCAGGTGTTCGTGCAGCGGCAGCTGCGGTGCGGCAGAAGGCATGGCGTTGTCTCCGAGGTGTCTGGAATCGCTGGTTCTTGGCGGCCACTCAGGGTTTTCTCTGAGCACCCTCACCCGCCAGCGTCTTGCCAATATATACCGCTCGGTAGAACAATGCTACCCATGGGTATAACTCCAACGTCGCGCAAAGGACACCGATGAACCAGCAGCCCCCCGTGCAGGCCAGCGGCCGCCAGAAGGCCGCCACGGCCGGGTCGGACGAGAAGCGCGAACGCATCTTGCGCGCGGCCGAGGCGCTGTTCGATGCGCAGGGCTACGCCAACACCACCATTGAGCAGATCGTGCAGCAGCTGGGCGTGACCAAGCCCTTTGTGTACTACTACTTTCGCAACAAGCAGGAGATCTTCGAGACGCTGTCGTGGGCGCCTGCCGTGGCGTGTTTCACTGCGATGGACTTTGCGGCGGACGATGACCGGCCTGCCCATGTGAAGGTGACGGAAGGCATCGAGCGGCTGATCCGCGCCACGCTGGAGCACCACCCCTCGGCCTTCTTCCCGTACCGCGAGCCGCAGGTGTACCGGCCCGAGTACCTGGCGGCGCAAAAGGACCTGGCGAACCACTTCTACGACCGGCTGTGCGCGCTGCTCGAACAGGGCCGCGACGACGGCATGTTCGAGTTCAACGACACCAAGATCACCGCCCTGGCCGCCTGCAGCCTGCCCGGCTTTCTCTACAACTGGTACCGCCCTGACGGCCGCCTGTCGCAAGACGAGGTGGCGCAGGAGCTGGCGCAGCTGGCCTGGCGTGTGCTGGGGCTGCGGCGAACCCGCAAGCGCAACCCAGCCTGACGCGCACCGCAGCCCCCCTACACCAAGCACAACAACCACCGGAGACAAAACCCATGAAAACCGTGTTCCTCACCCCCCTGGCCGCTGCGGCGGCACTACTCATCGGCACGGCCGCCAGCGCGCAGGAGACCTTCAAGGTCGCCTACATCGATCCGCTGTCGGGCCCGTTCGCCAACGTGGGTGAGCTGATGCTCACCCACACGCAGTACGCCATCGAGGACATCAACGCCAAGGGCGGCGTGCTCAAGGGCACCAAGCTGCAGCTGCTGCAGTTCGACAGCAAGCTCTCGGCGCAAGAGAGCCAGAGCGCGCTGCAGGCGGCCATTGACCAGGGAGCCAAGGCCATCGTGACGGGCGGCTCGGGCTCATCGGTGGTCACGGCGCTGGTGYAGGCGGCAGCGCGCCACAACCAGCGCAACCCGGGCAAGGAGATCCTGGTGCTGAACCACTCCTCCATCGACCCCGAGCTGACGGGCAAGGCCTGCAACTTCTGGCACTTCCAGTTCGAGGCCAACACGGCCATGAAGATGAAGGCCATCGCCAACTACATCAAGAAGCAGCCGGACATCAAGAAGGTGTACCTGCTCAACCAGGACTACGCGCACGGCAAGCAGTGGGCGCACTATGGCCGCGAGATGGTGGGCCTGGCGCGGCCAGACATCCAGTTTGTGGGCGAGGCGCTGCACCCCATCGGCCGCGTGAAGGACTTTGCGCCCTACCTCGCTAAGGTCAAGAGCACCGAGGCCGACTCGGTCATCACCGGCAACTGGGGGCAGGACATGACGCTGCTGCTGAAAGCGGCGGGTGACGCGGGCTACAACCTGCGCTACTTCAACCACAGCGCGGGCTCCATCCCCGGCACGGTGCTGGCGGTRTCGCAGGCCAARCWMGGSCAGCTGACCTGGGTGGCCGARTGGCAYCCSGGSCARGCCGACACCCCCAAGGTGGACGCGCTGGCCAAGRCSTACAAGGCSAAGACGGGCAAGGACTTYCTCGCGCCGCGCATCGASWTSACGCCGCGCYTYCTSGCCGCCGCCATCAACAAGGCCSRSTCSACCGACMCGGTGAAGGTGGCGCGCGCGCTGGAAGACCTGACCCTCGACTCGGTGGTGGGCCCGGTGCGCATGCGCGGCGAAGACCACCAGCTGCTGCTGCCCCAGGTGGTCAACACCATCGCGCCGGTGGACGGCAAGACCGTGAAGGTGGGCTGGGAAGGCACGAACTACGGCTTTCGCACCGATGCCGCCTACACCGGCAATGAGCTGGCGCAAGGCACGGACTGCAAGATGACCAGACCGTAGCCCCCCCTGAGTCGCCTTCGGCGCCTTCCCCCTCAGGGGGACGACGCCCTCACTGCGGGGCGGCCCTTGCTCGGCGTCCCTGACCTAGGCAGCGCCCATTTCGCCGGCCGAGGGCATTGCAGCTGTAGGGGATGCCAACGCGACTAATATGGCCGGCCATTGCATTCATTGACCCGACCCACAAGGACCGCGCCCATGCCCGACTTTCGCAGCGACACCGTCACCCAGCCCACGCCCGCCATGCGCGAGGCCATGTTCCAGGCCCCGCTGGGCGACGATGTATTTGCCGACGACCCCTCAGTGAACGCACTGCAGGACCATGCCGCCGAGCTGCTGGGTTTTGAGGCCGCGCTGTTCGCCCCCTCGGGCACGCAGACCAACCTGATCGCGCTGTGGGGCCACTGCCAGCGCGGCGACGAGGCCATCGTGGGCCAGAGCTGGCACACCTACCGCTGGGAGGCGGGCGGCATGGCCGTGCTGGGCTCCATCCAGCCCCAGCCGGTCGAGACCCAGCCAGACGGCACGCTGCGCGTGGCCGACATCGCGGCCGCCATCAAACCGGACGACCCGCACTTCGCGCGCACCCGCCTCGTGGTGCTGGAGAACACGACCGGCGGCCAGGTGCTGCCGCCCGCCTACATCGCCGAGGTGGCGCAACTGGCGCGCAGCCGGGGGCTGGCCATGCACCTGGACGGCGCACGCATGTTCAACGCCGCCACGGCCAATGCCGCGCGCAACGGCACCGATGTGTATGCGGAAGCGCGCGCACTGTGCAGCCACTTTGATTCCGCATCGTTGTGCCTGAGCAAGGGCCTGGGCGCGCCCGTGGGCTCGCTGGTGCTGGGCTCGCGCGACTTCATCCGGCAGGCGCGCCGCACCCGCAAGATCCTGGGCGGTGGCATGCGGCAGGCGGGTGTCCTGGCGGCTGCCGGCCACTACGCGCTGCAGCACCATGTGCGGCGCCTGGCGGAAGACCACGCCCGCCTGGACCGGCTGGCCCAAGGGCTGACCGAAGCCAACCGCAGCCACCCCGTGCTGCAGGGCAAGCTCACCGTGCTGCCGTGGCAGACCAACATCCTCTTCACCGACCTGCACGCAGAGGTGGCCCCAGCCTTCACCGCCTGGCTGGCGCAGCACGGCGTACGCGTGACCAGCAGCCTGTATGGCGGCGCCACCCGGCTGCGCTGGGTGACGCACCTGGATGTGAGTGAGGCGGATGTGACAGCGGCGCTGGACTGCGTGGCGCGCTTCACGCTGCCGGGCTGAGCCCGCTCAGGCGGCGGGGTAGGTCCGTCCACCAAACACGCCGGTGCCCACGCGCACCAGCGTGCTGCCTGCCTGAATGGCGGCCTCCAGGTCGGCCGTCATGCCCAGGGACAGGGTGTCAAACTGCCCCAGGCCTGGCTCTCCCACTGCCGATATCTCATCAAATAGCCTTCTGGCGCTAGTGTGGATTRCCAATTGCGCTTCAAATTCAGGAGCATGGTCCGGAATGCTCATGAGCCCCCGCACGACCAGTCGTGGCAGTTTTGCGACAGCACGCACCAGGTCCAGGGCCTCGGCCGGGGCCACGCCCGACTTGGTGGGCCCACCGTCGATGTTGACCTGGATACATACCTGCAGCGGCGGCAGGTGATCGGGCCGCTGGGCTGACAGGCGCTCGGCGATCTTGAGCCGGTCCACCGTGTGCACCCAGTCGAAGTGCTCGGCCACCAGGCGGGTCTTGTTGCTCTGGATAGGGCCAATGCAGTGCCACTGCAGCGCCACGCCGGGCAAGGCAGCCCGCACGGCGGCAATCTTGTCCACGCCCTCCTGGATGTAGTTCTCGCCAAAGGCGCGCTGGCCTGCGGCCACCGCCTCCAGCACTGCATCGGCGCCAAAGGTCTTGGAAACGGCCAGCAGGCCCACCTGGCCCGGGTCACGCCCGGCAGCCCGGCACGCCTGGGCGATCCGGCCCATAACCTGTTGGAGGTTGTTAGCAATCGTGGTCATAATGTTTGGCAAGCGTACCAAACGATAGAGGGACTCCGTGGACATTACCCAATTGCTCGCGTTCAGCGTGAAGAACAAGGCCTCCGACCTGCACCTCTCCGCCGGTCTGCCGCCCATGATCCGGGTCCACGGCGACGTGCGGCGTATCAACGTCGATGCGCTGGACCACAAGACGGTGCATGCCATGGTGTACGACATCATGAGCGACGCGCAGCGCAAGACGTATGAAGAGTTCCTGGAGGTGGACTTTTCCTTCGAGATCGAAGGCCTGGCCCGCTTCCGCGTCAACGCCTTCAACCAGAACCGGGGCGCGGCCGCCGTGTTCCGGACGATTCCGAGCAAGATCCTGACGCTGGAGCAGCTCAACGCCCCTAAGATCTTCGGCGACCTGGCCTTGAAGCCACGGGGCCTGGTGCTGGTGACCGGCCCCACGGGCTCGGGCAAGTCCACCACGCTGGCCGCCATGGTCAACTACCTCAACGAATCCGAATACGGCCACATCCTCACGGTGGAAGACCCGATCGAATTCGTGCACGAGTCCAAGAAGTGCCTGATCAACCAGCGTGAAGTCGGCCCGATGACGCTGTCCTTCGCGGCGGCCCTGAAGTCCGCACTGCGCGAAGACCCGGACGCCATTCTGGTGGGCGAAATGCGCGACCTGGAAACCATCCGCCTGGCCATGACGGCTGCTGAAACGGGCCACTTGGTGTTCGGTACGCTGCACACCTCGAGCGCCGCCAAGACCATCGACCGGATCATCGACGTGTTCCCCGCCGAAGAAAAGGAAATGGTCCGTGCGATGTTGTCCGAATCGCTGCAGGCCGTGATCTCGCAAACACTGTGCAAGACCAAGGACGGCYMSGGCCGCGTGGCGGCGCACGAGATCATGCTGGGCACCAGCGCCATCCGCAACCTGATCCGCGAGGCCAAGGTGGCGCAGATGTACTCAACCATCCAGACCAGCAACAGCGTGGGCATGCAGACGCTGGACCAGAACCTGACCGACCTCGTGCGCCGCAACATCATCAGTCCGGCCGAAGCACGCAGCAAGGCCAAGATCCCCGAGAACTTCCCCGGCTGAGCCCCCCGACAGCACACCCCCATGAACGACTTTGCGGCCCCTGCAGGCGCCGCATACCGGAGCGCGATATGAAAGGCATTTTGAGCCTTCTGAAAATGAAAGCCCGCAGCGGCAAGCCATCGGACGACCACACGGATTCCGTGCTGTTTTCCACCGCGTTTGCGGGCCAGGGTGTGGACGACTCCATGCTGGTGCCCTGGGAGGCACGCGCCGTGGAAGTGGGCGCCAAGCGCCTGCCTACCAGCCGGGGCGGCAAACTGCTGCAAGGCCTGTGGGCCAAGGACAAGTACATGGCGCACCTGGACAAGGACGCTGTGGAGCGCATGGAGCGCTTTTTTGAATTTGCGGCCGTCCCGTCCAATCGCGACGTGATTCGCCAGGATGAGTACGGCAACTTCATGGTGGTGCTGCTCACCGGCACCATCGCCGTGGACCGCGTGCAGCCTTGGGGCGAACAATTGCGTCTGGCCGAGACACGCCCTGGGGACATCCTGGGCGAGATGTCGCTGCTGGATAGCGGCATCCGCTTTTCGGCCTGCACCACACTCACCGACTGCGAGATCGCCGTGCTCTCCGCCGAGGCCATGGACGACATGATGACCAAGGATCCGCAACTGGCCGCCAGCCTGATTGCCCTGCTGGCGCGCAAGCTGTCGCTGCGCCTGCGCGTGGTGAGCGCACGCCTGAGCGACAACCAGAAATGATGCACCTATCCACGACACAAGATCGTCCGGCAGACGACCACCCCCGGGAGAAATTCTGATGGAACGCGATCAGGCCAGTAAATTCATCAATGACCTGCTCAAGCTGATGGTGAGCCGCAACGGCAGCGACTTGTTCATCACGGCAGAGTTTCCACCCGCCATCAAGGTCGATGGCAAGGTGACCAAGGTGTCGCCGCAACCCCTCACGTCCAACCACACGCTCACGCTGGCGCGCGCCATCATGAGCGACAAGCAGGTGGCGGACTTTGAGCGCACCAAGGAGTGCAACTTCGCCATCTCGCCCGCTGGCATCGGGCGCTTCCGCGTSAACGCTTTCATCCAGCAGGGCAAGGTCGGCATGGTGCTGCGGACCATTCCGCTCACGCTGCCCACCATCGACGGCCTGGGTGTGCCGCAGGTGCTCAAGGAAGTGACGATGACCAAACGCGGCCTGTGCATCCTGGTGGGTGCCACGGGCTCGGGCAAGTCCACCACGTTGGCCGCCATGGTGGACTGGCGCAACGAGAACTCGTTCGGCCACATCATCACGGTGGAAGACCCCATCGAATTTGTGCACCCGCACAAGAACTGCGTGGTGACGCAGCGTGAAGTGGGCCTGGATACCGACAGCTGGGAAGCAGCGCTGAAGAACACGCTGCGCCAGGCACCCGACGTGATCCTGATGGGCGAAATCCGCGACCGCGAGACCATGGAGCATGCGGTGGCGTTTGCCGAAACCGGGCACTTGTGCCTGGCCACGCTGCACGCCAACAGCGCCAACCAAGCGCTGGACCGGATCATCAACTTCTTCCCCGAAGAGCGCCGTGCCCAGTTGTTGATGGACCTGTCGCTCAACCTGCGCGCCATGGTGTCGCAGCGCCTGATCCCCAAGCAGGACGGCAAGGGCCGCGCCGCAGCGGTGGAGGTGATGCTCAACACCCCGCTGATCTCCGACCTGATCTTCAAGGGCGAGGTCTCCGAGATCAAGGAGATCATGAAGAAGAGCCGCAACCTGGGCATGCAGACCTTCGACCAGGCGCTGTTCGATGCCTACGAGGCCAATGTCATCAGCTACGAAGACGCGCTGCGCAATGCCGACTCGCTCAACGACTTGCGCCTGCAGATCAAGCTCAACAGCCAGCGCGCCAAGTCACCCGACCTGGCACAGGGCACCGAGCATTTTGCGATCGTTTGACCCCAGAGCCAGGTCCACATACCTTCGCACCGCTTCACCCGCCCTCTTGGGCGGGTTTTCGTTTTCACGCATACTTTTGCAACATCTTCCCGCCACACCATGCCAAGCACTAACCCCCGCAATTACGACACCACTCCCTCCCGCAAAGTCGCCTTTCTGGGCCTGGGCGTGATGGGCTATCCCATGGCAGGCCACCTGGCGCTGGCTGGTCATGAAGTCACTGTGTACAACCGGACCGCTACCAAATCCGTAGCGTGGTGCGCAGAGTATGCGGGCACCAAGGCCCCCCAGCATGCAGCCACGCCCCGCGAGGCGGCGGCAGGCGCCGACATCGTGTTCTGCTGTGTGGGCAATGACGATGACCTGCGCTCGGTCACCCTGGGTGCGGACGGTGCCTTCGCAGGCATGAAGCCCGGCGCGATTTTTGTGGACCACACCACGGCCTCGGCCGAGGTGGCCCGCGAGCTGTATGCGGCCGCCCAGGCGCTCGGCCTGCAGTTTGTGGATRCGCCCGTGTCCGGCGGCCAAGCCGGCGCTCAGAACGGCCTGCTGACCGTGATGTGCGGCGGCGATGCCGCAGCCTTCGAGGCTGCTCAGCCCGTGGCCATGGCGTTCTCGCGCGCCTTCACGCTGCTGGGTGCCAGCGGCTCGGGCCAGTTGGCCAAGATGGTCAACCAGATCTGCATCGCCGGGCTGGTGCAGGCCCTGTCGGAAGCCGTGGCGTTTGGCCAGAACGCCGGGCTGGACATGAAGCAGGTGCTGGAAGTGATCGGCAAGGGCGCGGCCCAGAGCTGGCAGATGGACAACCGYGGCAAGACCATGRTSGACGGCAAGTTCGACTWYGGYTTTGCSGTSGACTGGATGCGCAAGGACCTGGGACTGGTGCTGGACGAAGCCAAGCGCAACGGATCACGCGTGCCGGTGACGGCACTGGTGGACCAGTTCTATGCCGATGTGCAGAAGATGGGCGGCAACCGCTGGGATACGTCCAGCCTGATTCAGCGCTTGAAGTAACCCCCTCAGCCGCCTGCGGTGTCTGCCCCGACAAAGGGCAGGCCTGGCGGTCGGACAAAGCAGGCGTCGTCACAGCCTCACCCCCTGGTGCAACGCCGGCGACGTGTGGCAGCGTTGCGGAGCCCCAGCGCTGCGCTGCAAGAAAAAAGTCCCAGACCACGCGCTGCGGTCTGGGACTTGGCCCCTCTGGGCTGAACCCTGTCCTCAGCCGCCGGCCGGCTTGGTGTCCGTGGTGACCGGCGCAGGCTGCGGCGCGATGCGGCGCAGCTCTTCCTCCGAAACGATCTCGAACACACGCACCACCTTGCGCACGTCACTCACGCCCCGGGCGATGTCCGTGGCACGGTTAGCCTCGCGCTGCGAGACACGGCCCATCAGATAGACGGTGTTGCGCTCGGTCACCACCTTGAASGAGTTGGCSRAGATGTCCTGCGCGTCCACCAGGCTCGCACGCACCTTGCCGGTGATGAAGGTGTCCGTGGACCGCTGGCTCAGGGTGGAGCTGGGCATCACGGCCAGATCGTTGACCACGGAGCGCACGTTCTCCACCTGCGACACCATCTGCTCCACCGCCTGGCGGTCCTGGGCCGTGGCGACTTCACCGGTCAGCAGGGCCTGGCGGTTGTAGCTGGTCACGTTGACATGGGCCCGGTCGCCCAGGGCTTCGCGAATGCGGTTGGCCGCGCGCAGCTCAATGCCTTCGTCTTCGATCTGGGTGCCGGCCGTGCGGCGGTCCACCGCCATCACGCCGCCGACCACAGCGCCGCCCACGATCAGGGGCGCGCAGGCCGATAGTGCGGCGGCCAGTGTGGCAGCAGCCAGGGCAGTGCCCACCACGCGGCGGGTGCGGTTCAGGGTTGTCGGGTTCATAGTGGGATCTCCTGTTCACCAAGTAACTGTGCGTCCACGCCGTCGCTGATGCAATGCAATACCAGCGTGTGGACTTCGCGCACGCGTGCCGCACGGTCGTGGGGCACGCTGATCAAGACGTCGGTCTCCCTCAGCATGGCGGCCAGTTTGCCGCCGGTGCGGCCCGCCAACACCACCACGGTCATGTCGCGCTCGTGCGCGGCCTCGGCGGCAGCCAGCAGGTTGGGGTCGTTGCCGTGCACCGTCAGGGCCAGCAGCACATCGCCCGCCTGGCCCAGGGCGCGCACCTGGCGCGCAAACTGCTGGGTGGCATCGTTGCTGCCCGCAGCCGCCGTGAGCAGGGTGTTGTCGGATGTGAGCGCCAGCGCGGCCAGCTCGGGACGTTCGCGTTCAAAGCCCGCCACGCAAAAGGCGGCAAACTGCTGCGCTTCGGCGGCGGACGGGCCGTTGCCACAGGCCAGCACCTTGCCGCCGCTGGTCACGCAGGCCAGCACCGCCTGTACGGCAGCGGCAATGGGGTGGCTCAGGGTCTGCGCGGCCTGGTACTTCAGGTCGGCGCTGTCGATGAAATGCTGTTGGATGCGTTGCTCAAGCATGAGGGCCCGATGATACCCGCCGCGTGTTACAGCTTTTGTAGCAAAGGGTAGCCACCTGCATTGCGCTGGCGACCAGTACGGCGCCCGCCGCTACTGCGCATCGAACGCCGCCTTGAGCCACTGCACCCCCTCCTCCACCAGCACCACGTCAAAACGGCAGGGCGGTGGCGACGGCAAGCACATCAGGTAGTGCCGCGCGGCAAAGATGATGCGCTGCTGCTTGGTCGCGCTGATGCTGGCACCGGCGCCGCCAAAGCCGCCATGCGCGCGGCTGCGCACCTCCACAAACACCAGGGTGCCATCCCGGTCACGCATCACCAGATCAATCTCGCCCCCGCCGCGTCCGGGCGTCCGATAATTGCGCACCGCCAGTTGCAGTCCCGCTGCCTGCAGATGGGCCAATGCCTGGTCCTCGGCAGCGTTGCCCCGCTCACGCGTGGTGGCTTTTTTGGCAGCCTCCGGGGTGGCAACGGCCGGTGGTCTTTTTCCAAGGAAATTCATTGAGCGCATCTTTCGCTTCAGCCCAGAGCGCGGCGCACGACGCCGCCGCTGCGCAGCATTATCCGCAGGGCGCGCTGTACGTGGTGGCCACGCCCATCGGCAACCTGGCCGACATCACCTTGCGCGCACTGCATGTGCTGCAACTGGYCGAYACGGTGGCCTGCGAGGACACGCGCCATACGCAGWSSATGCTGCGCGCCTACKGCATCGACAAGGGCGCCAGCCAGCTGCTGGCTGTGCACCAGCACAACGAGGCCGAAGCCGCGCAGAACGTGGTGCACCGGCTGCAGCAGGGCCAGCGCGTGGCCTATGTGAGCGACGCAGGCACCCCCGGCGTGAGCGACCCCGGYGCACGTCTGGTGGCTGCCGTGCAGGCGGCGGGCCTGCGTGCCGTGCCACTGCCGGGCGCCAGCAGCATCACCACCGCATTGAGCGTGGCCGGTGCCGTGGCCCACAGCACCGAACACGGCGGCTTTGTGTTTGCAGGATTCCTGCCCGTCAAGAACGCGGAGCGTGCCAACGTGATCGCCCAGCAACTGGCCCAGGAGCCCCGGTGCGTGGTGCTGCTTGAAGCGCCCCACCGCATCGGCGAGCTGGCCCAGGCCCTGGCCGTATTGGGCGAGCGCCCCGTCACCCTGGCGCGCGAGCTGACCAAACAGTTTGAAGAAGTCACCACCCAGCCAGCGCAGGCGCTGACGGCGTGGCTGGATGGGTCGCCCCAGCGCTCGCGCGGCGAATTCGTGGTGTTGCTGCACCCGGTACCCGTGGTCAGCGACGCGGGCGACAGCCACCGCGTGCTGCGCCTGTTGCTGGCCGAGCTGCCCCTGAAGACCGCCGTGCGCCTGGCCGCCGAGATCACGGGCGCATCGCGCAACGTGCTGTACGACACCGCGCTGGAGTGGAAGCGCGGGGATGGCGTACAGGACTGACTCCAGATGCTCCCGGGCAGTGTTTGCGATGATTTGTGGCGGTAGCGCTAGTGCAATATGCCGCATCAGCTATTCAATTGATAGCAAACTGGATGACATGACTACCGCGAAACCGCCAGGCCCGCAGCCACCCCGCCGAACAGATCACCCTCCACTTGCGGAGTTGCCGGGAAGGCCGTGCGCAGTGCCTGGCGCAGGGGCCGCAGCGCCGACGAGCCCCCGGTCAGGTAGATCGCATCCACCCCCCCATCGCCCAGTCCCGCCATCTGCAGGCAGTCGCGGGCGCAAGCCACCACCTGATCCAGCGGCTGCGCCAGGGACTGCGCCAATCCGGGCGGCGTGATGGCGGCGCCGAGCCCGGCCTCGACCCAGTCCAGCGGCATGGGCGCCTCGGCATCGGCCAGAGAAGCCGCGATCTTGGCCTGCTCCACCGTGTTGGCCAGGCGGTGGCCCAACCGCTCGTTCAACACCCGCATCAGCCGGGCATGCAGCGCGGCATCGGCATAGTCGGTGCGCAGGTTCTGCGCATCACGCAGTGCGCGCGGCGAATACAGCCACTGGATCAGGTGCCAGGTCGAGAGGTCGAAAAACACGCGGCTGGGCACCTCGCGCCCCGACGGGCCGATGTGGCGAAAGCCCAGCAGCGGCATGAGCAGGTCCAGGCTCAGGCGGCGGTCAAAGTCCGTGCCACCGATGTGCACGCCAGTGGTGGCCAGCACATCGCTGCTGCGGTCCGCGCGGGCCATGCGCTCGGGGCCCAGGCGCACCACAGTGAAGTCCGAGGTACCGCCGCCAATGTCCACCACCAGCACCAGCGACTCGCGGTCGATGCGCTGCTCGTAGTCCAGCGCGGCAGCGATGGGCTCAAACTGAAAACTCACGTTCTCGAACCCTGCCGACAGCGCAGCCTGGCGCAGCGCGTCCTCGGCCTGCTGATCGCGCTCGGCATCGCCGTCCACAAAATGCACCGGYCGCCCCATCACCACCCGCCCGGGCATGCCACCGAGTTCGTCGCGGGCCTTCTGCGCCAGCATCCGCAAGAAGAGGCCGATGATGTCCTGGTAGCTGACCAGCTGGTTGTGCACTGCGGTTTTGTCCTGCAGCAGCGCACTGCCCAGCAGGCTCTTGAGCGAGCGCATCAGCCGCCCTTCCGTGCCCGCGAGGTACTGCGCCACCGCATCGCGCCCAAAGTGCGTGCGCTGGTCTTCGGCGTTGAAGAACAGCGCCGTGGGCAGCGTGTGCGCATCCCCCTCCAGCGCCACCATCCGCGACAGGCCCGCGCCCTGCCGCACCGCCATCGCGGAGTTGGAAGTGCCGAAGTCGATACCAAGGGTGGTGTCCTGCAGAAGGGGCATGGGGAACGTGGGGAGAAACAACAAGGAAGGCAATGCGCGGTACGGGCAGCAACCAGCACCAAGGCAACGCGGGATTTCGGCATGCGCACCTGCCCAGCTGGGTGTGGCCCTGCTTCGGCAGTACGAAATTGAAAAAGCCCTTGATTCTTGCAAATCAAGGGCTTTTGTTTGGTGGCCTGGGGCGGAATCGAACCACCGACACAAGGATTTTCAATCCTCTGCTCTACCGACTGAGCTACCGGGCCTGAGCCTCAAATTATAGCCAGAAAAATCAGCGCTTCCAGCAAAAGGCACAAATTAATTGATCAGYCGCGCTTGCCGCGCCCCAGATCCACGCCCAGCTGGCGCAGCTTGCGGTACAGGTGGGTGCGCTCCAGGCCCGTCTTTTCGGCCACGCGCGTCATGGAGCCGCCTTCGCGGGCCAGGTGAAACTCGAAGTAGGCTTTCTCGAAACCATCGCGCGCTTCGCGCAGGGGGCGATCCAGGTCAAACCCCTGGTGGGCGTGGGGGCCGGGGTCCACCCCCGCCATCACCGCAGAAACGGCAGGCAGTTGCGAGAACGTCGGATCGGCCGGAGCGGCAGCGGGTGCGGACACAGCAGCCACGGGTGCAGCCTGGTGGGCCGCGTTGCGGGCCAGGCCCTGCTCCACGGCCTTGAGCAGCTTTTGCAGGGTGATGGGTTTTTCAAGGAACGAGAAAGCGCCGATGCGCGTGGCCTCCACCGCCGTGTCGATGGTGGCGTGGCCGCTCATCATGATGACCGGCATGGTGAGCACGCCCGCAGTCGCCCACTCTTTGAGTAACGAGACGCCGTCGGTGTCGGGCATCCAGATGTCCAGCAGCACCAGGTCATAGCTGTTGCCTGCCCGGGCGGCTCGGGCCTGGGTCGCATTTTCTGCGAGGTCTACGCTGTGACCTTCGTCGTTCAGGATTTCCGACAGCAGATCACGAATGCCGAGCTCATCGTCGACCACCAGAATGTTTGCCATGTGTGTTGAAGCGCCTTGGGGAGGTACTGCGGGGCGGTGTTGTTATGACGCCACCGCTGGTTCAGGGGCGAATGATAACGACACTTGGGCGCCGCGCACCACGCCTTCTTCGGTGCGGTTGGACAGTTCGATGCGCGCTCCGTGCTCATCTGCGATCTTTTTGACCACGGCCAAACCCAGGCCGGTGCCACGCGGTTTGGTGGTGACATAGGGTTCGAAGGCGCGCTGCAGGATGTGGGACGGAAAGCCCCCGCCGCTGTCCGACACCGTGAGCCGCACACGGCGTGACGATTCGCTCCAGCGGGTGCTGATGCGCACCGGCGACACGGGCTCGGAGGCCCCGGCGCGGGCCTGCTCGGTCGAGTCCTGGGCGTTCTGCAGCAGGTTGTGTACGACCTGGCGCAACTGCTGCGCATCGCCCGCAATCCAGGGGCAGCGCGGGTCCAGCTCGGCTTCTACAGGCACGGTGGCGTTTTCTGCCCCATACAAATGGAGCACGTCGGCGACCAGGGCATTGAGGTCCAGCGCATGCAGTTCGGCGGCAGGCAAGCGCGCGTAATCGCGGAACTCGTTGACCAGTCGCTTCATCGCATCGACCTGGTCCACGATGGTCTTGACGGACTTGGCGAGGATGGCTTGTTCAGGGTCCGGCAGCTTGCCCGACAGCTTCATTTCAAGGCGCTCGGCCGACAGCTGGATGGGGGTCAGCGGGTTCTTGATTTCGTGCGCCAGCCGGCGCGCTACCTCGCCCCAGGCCTGCGCACGCTGGGCCGAAACGATTTCCGAAATGTCGTCAAAAACCAACAGTCGGGTGGCATCGGGCAGCTCTGCGCCACGCGCAACTAGGCTCGTGGCGTGTTGTCCGGCGCCGCCTGAGGAGGCATGCAGCTCGAACGGCTGCTGCCAATGGTCCAGGCCATGGCGTTCATGGTCCCCCAAAAACGCATCGAAATGGCCCTGGACCGAAGCGGCAAACTCCGCGAGGCCCGGCACTTCGGACAGCGGCCGCCCCTCATAAGCGGCCATGGGAGCGCGCAGGATGCGGGTGGCGCCCGGGTTGGACGAACGGATCAGTCCCTGCGCATCCAGCACGATGACACCCGCCGTAAGGTTGTCCAGAATGGTCTGCAGGTTGGCGCGGGAGGCATCGACCTCGCCCATGCTCTGCTCCACCGCCTGGCGCGCGTCTGCCAGTTGCTGGGTCATGAGCGCGAACGAGCGCGTCAGCCCACCCAACTCATCTTTGCTTTGCAGCGCGGCCTTGGGACTCAGATTGCCCGCAGCCACCTCGCGCACCCCCTCTGCAAGCACCAACAAAGGCCGCGCCAGCTGGTTGCCCAGCAGCACCGCCAGCAGCACAGCGCCGAACACCGCCAGGAACAGACTCAGCGTGAGCGTGCCCACATACATGCGCCGCAGCCCGCCCCGGGCCAGCGCACGCTCCTGGTATTCACGATTGGCCTCCTGCACGGCGATGGCGTTGGCCACCAAGGCTGGCGGTAGGGGCAAGGTGGCCTGCAGATAGCGCGGCTCCATCAACAGGCCCACGCTGGGGCTGCTGACCAGGGCCAGCACCTTGACCCGCGCGTTCTGCGCCGCAGCCGGGTCGGCAATGTCGTCCAGCCCTTCGATCTGCGCCGTGGCGCGCTGCTGGCGCGCCGTGCGCAGCAAGGCAGCGCCGGGCCGCTCGGGGTTGAGGCTGAACCGCGACTGCCCCGCGCTGGCCACCGCCTGACCGGACGCGTTCCAGAGCACCACGTCGGTCGCGCCGAGCTGGTCGCGAATACGCTCCAGCACCAGGCCTGCAGCGGCGTCGGGCACCTGGGCCACCTGGGCGCTGGCATTGCGGGTCTTGGCGGCCATGTCCGTGGCCAACGAGTCCAGCGACACGCGGGCCAGGTTGACGCCCGCAGACAGGGCCCCCTCCACCTTSACGTCGAACCAGCTTTCGATSGAGCGCGYGACGAACTGGTAGGACACCACATAGATCAGCAGCCCCGGCATGAGCCCCACCAGCGCAAAAATGGCTGCGAGCTTGACCAGCAGGCGGCTGCCAAAGCGCCCCTTGCGCAGGCGCAAGCCCAGGCGCACCGCCACCCAGCCCAGCACCAGCAGCAGCAGCAGCGCCACAAACACGTTGACGCCGAAGAGCCAGGCGTAGTTGCGCTCGTACAGCACGCGGTTGTTGGTGGCCAGCGTCAGCAAGAACAGCAGTACCAGACCGATGGCCGACATGATGGCGGCGCCCACGCCCACGGCCCAGCGCACTGCGCGGGACTGGCGGGCGGTGGCGTGGGTCGATGCCGAAACGCCGGTGGATGGGGGGGACGTGCTCACTTGGCTGGCTCTGCGCCCAGGCGCTGGCTGCGGGAGACCAGCAGGTTCCAGCCCGACCGGCCGACCGCACCGATCTGGAAAGGACGGGGCAGCTGGGACATGTCGAGGCGGAAGCGGAAGTTCACCGTATGCACGGCATCGGACTCGATCACATCGCGTTCAGCGATCTTCCAGCGTGAAAAACGCTGAATCGACGACAAGGCATCGGCGTAATTGTCAAAATTCTGACCCAGCACCACGCCCAGCCCGCTGTTGGTGAAAGGCGTGGAGGAGATGTTGAGACGCCAACGGCGGGTGAGCGGCTGGTAGCTCAGGCGGAAGTACCGGGTGGTCTCGGCCACCTGCCGGTCGGACCAGTACCAGCGGTCGCGCAGCACCTGGGCGTCGGCCACGAAGAACATGGGAATGCCTTTTTGCAAGGCGTCTTCGGCCAGCTCGGGCAGTTCAAATTGCAGGTTGGCACTCAGGTACAGACCGTCGTCCCCGCGTTCGAGGCGCAGGTCACCCACCTCGGAGGATGCCGCCTGTGCCGCTACGGCCTGCGGCACCCAGCAGAGCACCGTCCCCCAAAACAGCACAAACCACGCGCACACCAGCCACCAGCGCATGCCCCGGGGCTCATTGCGCCGATTTTTGCAACAGTGCGTAAAAAAAGCCGTCGTGGTCACCGGTCAGATTGTCCGGGACAGCCCCGACCTTGTCCGCGTTGCCGGGAATTAAATGCCCCGGCGACGGCAGCATTTGCGCATCGGTGTTGTGTGCAAGAAACGTTTGCACCTGGGCATCACCCTCTGCCCGGAAGACGGAACAAGTGCAATACAGCAGGCGCCCGCCGGGACGCAACAGCGGCCACAGGGCCTTGAGCAGGGCCGCCTGCAGGGTTGCCAGCTGGGCAATGTCGGATTCACGGCGCAGCCAGCGCACGTCTGGATGGCGACGCACAATGCCGGACGCGGTGCACGGTGCGTCGAGCAGGATGGCGTCGAACGGGACGCCGCCGCACTGCGACTGCCACCAGTCTTGCGGGCGGGCAGCATCRGCCACCAGGACCTGGGCCGTCAGCCCCAGGCGCTGCAGGGTTTCACCAATGCGGACGCTGCGTGTGGCATCGATTTCCAGCGCCGTGACCTGCAAGGGAGACTGCGGACCCGCCATCTCCAGCAAGTGCGCCGTCTTGCCGCCGGGGGCGGCGCAGGCGTCGAGCACGCGCAAGGGCTGACTCAGATCCAGCCCTTGCAGCAGCAAAGGAGCCGCCTGCTGGGCGGCGGCGTCCTGCACGGACACCCAGCCCTCCGCAAAGTGTGGCAGCGACTGAACGGGCACCGCCTGGCGCAGCGCGACGCCATGCTGGCCCACCGCAATCGCTCCTAAACCAATAGCATCCAAGGCATGTAAATACTGCGCTACCGTGCATTTCTGTTCGTTGACCCGCAACACCATGGGTGCGTGGGCATTGTTGGCCTGCAGGATCTGCTCCCAGTGCTGGGGGTGGTCCTTGCGCAGGCGCTGCACCCACCACGCCGGATGGTTCCAGCGCGCCACGGGATCGTTGTCGGTGGCGGCCACCAGGGCGTCGCGCTCGCGCAGAAAACGGCGCAGGCAGCCGTTGATGAACGAGGCCTGCGCGCGGGTGGCCGGGTGGTGCTTAGCCGCCTCCACCGCCTGGTTCACCAGGGTGAAGGGTTCGTAGGGCGAGGCCTGCGGGTCCCAGCACAGCGCCAGTGCGCTGCACAGCAGCGCATCGGCGGCGGGTGCGGGGGCACGGGCGGCCAGCTGTCGGCGCAGGGCCTCGGCCCGCCCGGCCTGGCGCAATACYTGGAACAACAGGGCCTGCGCGCCAGGGCGCAGCGCGATCTCTATGGCCGCCAGCGCTGCCGTGCCGGACTGCCCACCCCGGATCGCCTGCAAGGCGCCAGCCACCGCTGCCAGCAACCGCCACAGAGGCACCGTCGCGGCACTCGATGGAGTCGCCCTATCGGGTGAGACCGCAGCAGAACCCGCCTGCGGAGCTTGCAGGCCGGAGCCTGCGCGTAYGGGACGCGGCGCGTTGCCACCGGTGCGGCGGGGACGGTGGTGGGGAGGTGGAGTCATCGTGATCCTGAAAACGGGTTACAGCGCACGTGCCGCCTTGAACCCGAACACCCAGGCCAGCAGGCTGGCCGGAAACTGGGCAATGGCACTGTTGTACTGCACCACGGCCTCATTGAACACGCGAATCGCTTGCTCGTTCTGCACGGCGTGTTCGTCCCAGCGCACCTGCCACACGGACAGGACCACGGGCGCAGACCCCGGGGTCACCGTACCGGCATCAGCGGTCGGGACCAACGCTGTTAGCTGTGCAGGGTCGGCCAGCAACTTCTGCAAGGCGGTGGCCCAGGTTGCTCGCAGCACTTCTCGAGCGGCCGTCAATGCAGCCACCGCGTCACTCTGCAGCGGGCGGGCACGTGCCACGGCCAGCGAGGCACTCAATTGCGTCACGGCACCCTGCAGCGCGGCCAACTCTTGCGCACCTGCATCGGCCAGCAAGCTGCCGCGCTGTACGGTCTGYGCCGCCCCGAACTCGCCAAGCAACGCCACCAGCCGCACCATATGTGCGTCAAAACTGCCGAACGACTGAACGACGGCCGAGCGCAGGCGCATCAGACGGTTGTAGGCCCCCAGGGCCCAGAACAGAAAAACAGCAAAAGCAATCCAGAAGAGGGGCGACGACCACAGCATGCACAGTTGCCGGAGCGGATGCTGCTGCACCCGTCGCGGCCCGAAAAACAGAAAGTTGAAACAAACGACGGGCGGTGAAAAGAC
>NZ_JBGFFF010000042.1:0-31524 GCF_056175785.1 Acidovorax sp. LjRoot204 | reverse complement strand
CTCATAGGCCACGCTGACCACGGTGGACATCCACACGCGCGGGTCTGACAGCGACAGGTTTTCCACCCGCTGGGTGATCAAGAGTTCGTTGGGCACGATGGATTCGCGCCCCGAGGGCGAGCGTATGACGGTGTAGCGGGCATTGATTTGCGTGATGCGCCCCTCGAACGTATCGAGCTTGACGTTGTCGCCGATGCGCATGCTGCGCTCGGCCAGGATCACAAAACCGCTCACATAGTTGGCCGCCAGCTTCTGCAGGCCAAAGCCAATGCCCACGCCGACCGCACCGCCCAGCACCGACAGCGCAGTCAGGTCGATGCCCACCGACGACAAGGCCACCAGCAAACCCACAAACACCAGCAGCGCCCGCACCGCATTGCTCACCGCCTTGCGCAGCGACAGCTCGGCACCCGTGGCTGAGCGCAGCAACCGCGACTCGATGGCCGCCGAGATCCACAGGGCAATCAGCAGCACTGCCGCTGCGGTGACCGCCCCTTCGATGATGGTGCGCACCGACAGCGTCGCCCCGCCCACTTTCCAGTGGATCTGGTCCAGCTCGTCCAGCACCAGCGGCAGCAGTCCGGTGACCCACAGCACCATGCCCAGCCACGCCATCCAGGAGATGGAGCGCTCGATGGGCCGCACCCAGGCAGCGTCCGGGTAGGCCACCTGCAGCACCTTCACGCCAATGCGAATGACCACCAGCGCCACCAGCACCGGGATCGCAATCTTGAAAGCCGCCAGCGCCACCCAATGGTGCAGCAGGGTGCGCGCGATGTAGGCCAGACTCAGCAGCACCAGCGGAAACAGCGCGCCATCCACGATCCGCACACCAAACAGGATGGAGCGCGGGTCGCCCCGGCGCAGGCCGCGCTGCAGCAGCGCCACCAGCCCCCAGGCCAGGCCCACACACACTGCCAAAACAGCCAGCTCCACCAGCACCGTGGGGCTGAGAAAGGCCTGTACCCACAGGCCCACATCGTCGAGCATCGGCTTGTCCATCGTGCTGTGCCTCAACGCTTCCAGGCGGGCTGGCGTTTTTCGGCAAACGCACGGGCGCCCTCCTGGGCGGCCGAGTCCATCATGTTGGTGGCCATGGTCTGGCCTGCCAGCTGGTAGGCGGCATCAATGCCCAGCTCGCGCTGCTGGTACACCAGCGCCTTGCCCATGGCCACGGCCACACGGGGCGTTTGCAGGATGGATTGCACCAGTTGCTCGACCTCGGCATCCAGCGCATCGGCGGGCACCACCCGGTTCACCAGCCCTTGCGCGAGTGCAGTGGGCGCATCCATGAAGTCGCCGGTGAGCAGCATTTCCATCGCCCGCTTGGCGGGCACATTGCGCACGAGCGGCACGCTCGGCGTTGCGCAGAACAGGCCGTAGTGGATGCCACTGGTGGCAAAGCTGGCGCTGTCGGCCGCCACCGCCAGGTCGCACTGCGCCACCAGCTGGCAGCCCGCCGCCGTCGCCATGCCCTGCACCCTGGCGATCACGGGTACTGGCAGCTTGTGGATGGTCAGCATCATGCGGCTGCATTGCGCAAACAGCTTCTGGTAGTACGCCAGCTCCGGGTTCGCCGCCATGTCCTTGAGGTTGTGCCCGGCACAGAAGGCCTTGCCTGCTGCGGCCAGCACCACCACCCGCACGGACTCGTCGCGGCCCGCATCGTCCAGCACCTGTTGCAGCGCAGAGAGCATCTCTGCACCCAGCGCGTTGAAGCGGGCCGGGTCGTTCAGGGTCAAGGTGACCACGCCACGGGCGTCGCGGGTGGTTGTCAGCACATCATCGAAGTTCTTTGTTGTCATAGTTTGCTCCTCTCAGCCATCTGCACGCCGACTGAAACTGGCACTGCCCAGGCGGGGGCCGCCGCGCAAGGGCCGCCCCGCCGCGCTGGCGGCGTCCCCCTTCCGCATTGCGCAGCGATGCAAGAGAAGGGGGAAGCGGCGAAGCCGCTCAGGGGGTTGGTCACAAATCCGCGAGGACCCGCAAATGTGCCTCCACACTGCGCGCCAGCGGCCCCATCACGTAGCCACCCTCCAGGCACGACACGATGCGGCCCTTGGAGTAGCGCCGGGCCACGTCCTTCACGCGCTGGGTGATCCAGGTGTAGTCCTGCTCGGTCAGGCCCAGCTGGCCCATGTCGTCCTCGCGGTGGCCGTCAAAGCCCGCGCTCACAAAAATCATCTCGGGCTTGAAGGCCTCCAGCCGGGGCATCCACATCATCTCGATGATCTCGCGGATGTCCATGCCGCGTGTGTACGCGGGCACTGGCACGTTGACCATGTTGGGGGCGGGATCGTGGTCGCCGCTGTAGGGGTAGAACGGATGCTGGAAGATGCTGACCATCAGCGCCCGCGGGTCATTGGCCAGGATGTCCTCCGTGCCATTGCCGTGGTGCACGTCAAAGTCCACCACCGCCACGCGCTGCAGGTTGTAGCGCTGCAGCGCATATTTCACCGCCACCGCCACGTTGTTGAAAAAGCAAAAGCCCATCGCTTTGTCGCGGCAGGCATGGTGCCCCGGGGGGCGCACGGAGCAGAAGGCATTTTCGACCTCGCCCGCCATCACCGCGTCGGTGGCGGCCAGCGCAGCACCCGCAGCACGCAGCGACGCCTTCCAGGTGTGGGCGTTGATGGAGGTGTCGGTGTCAATCTGCGCATAGCTGGGGCCGCCAGCCATCAGCTCCTCGTTGAGCCGGTCAGACATCCCGCGCAAGGCGGCGATGTGCATGCGGCCATGGGCAAGTTCAATGTCGGCCAGTGAGGCTTCCGGCGCTTCGTAGCGCTCCAGCGCGTCCCCCACGCCAGTGACCAGCAAACGGTCTTCAATCGCATCCAGCCGCTCGGGGCATTCGGGGTGGCCCGGGCCCATCTCGTGCTTCCAACAATCCCGATGGGTGAAATAGCCCGTCTTGCTCACAGTCTTGTCCCCGCGTCTCGCATTTTTTGCCGTTTTTCGGATAACGTCGTGCCATGAATGCACAGCACAAGATCAAATCGCTTCTGGATCAGCTTAACACGGTGATCGTGGGCAAAAAGGCCCAGGTTCAGGACTGCGTGGCCTGCCTGCTGGCGGGGGGGCATCTGCTCATTGAGGACGTGCCGGGTGTGGGCAAGACCACACTGGCGCACGCGTTGTCCCACACCTTTGGGCTGCAGTTTTCGCGCGTCCAGTTCACTGCCGACCTCATGCCCAGCGACCTGACCGGCGTGTCGGTATACGAACGTGGCAAGGAAGCCTTTGTGTTCCACCCCGGCCCGGTGTTTGCCCAGGTGCTGCTGGCCGACGAAATCAACCGCGCCAGCCCCAAGACGCAAAGCGCCCTGCTGGAAGCCATGGAAGAAAAGCAGGTGTCGGTCGAGGGCGAAACCCGCGCCCTGCCCCACCCCTTCTTCGTGATCGCCACCCAGAACCCACACGACCAGCTGGGCACCTTTGCGCTGCCCGAGTCACAACTTGACCGCTTCTTGATGCGCATCTCCATCGGCTACCCCGACCGCGCCGCCGAGCGCCTGCTGCTGTCGGGCGCCGACCGGCGCGACATGGTGAGCAGCCTGCTGCCCCTGCTGTCCGCCGACGAACTGGCCGAGCTGCAGCGCCAGGTGCAGGCCGTGCACACCGCAGACCCCCTGCTCAACTACGTGCAGGACCTGATCGCCGCCACCCGCTCGGGCCGCTGGTTCTTGCAGGGCCTGTCGCCCCGCGCGGGCATTGCCATGCTGCGCGCCGCCAAGGCCCAGGCGCTCATCAGCGGGCGCGACTATGTGGCGCCTGACGATGTGCAGGCCGTGCTGCCGCAAACCATTGCCCACCGCCTGGTGCCCGTGGGCGACGCCGGGCGCGGCGCGGTCGAGCAGGTCCGCGCCATGGTCGATGCCGTGCCGCTGCCCTGATCGATGGAATCCGCCGCCCACCCTTCCCTCACGACGACCACGGGCTGGCGCGGCCTGGCCGCGCGGCTCAGCCCCGTGGCGCGCCTTCGCAGGCGCTTCCAGCGCTGGTGGCAGGCACGCCTGCCGCTGTCCGACACGCTGCAGCTCACCCAGCGCAATGTCTACATCCTGCCCACCAGCTCGGGCTGGATGCTGGCGCTCACGCTCGTCGTGCTGTTGGTGGCCTCCATCAACTACCAGCTCAACCTGGGCTATCTGCTGACCTTTTTGCTGGCTGGCAGCGCGGTGGTGGGCATGCACATCTGCCACGCCAACCTGCGCGGGCTGACGCTGCACCTGAAGGCACCCGAGCCACATTTTCTGGGCACCAGCACGGCGTTTGAGATCCAGCTGTCCAGTGATCGCAAGTCGCCGCGTTATGGCATTGCCCTGGCCGTGCACGGCACCGGCAAGGCCGAACACCATTGGGCCTGGACCGACGTGCCCGCCCAGGGCCAGGCCAGCGTGCAGGTGGCCTTCCAGCCCGGGCGCCGGGGGCTGCACCGCGTGCCCACCCTGACGGCCGAAACGCGGTTTCCGCTGGGCACCTTCCGCGTGTGGACCTATTGGCGCCCTGCTGCCGAGGTGCTGGTGTACCCCGCGCCCGAGGTGCCGCCACAACCCCTGCCGCCGGGCGAGCCCCGCGCAGGGGGCACGGGCAATGCGCCGTCGCAGGGCATCGGCGAATTCGACGGCGTGCGGGCCTACCGGCGGGGCGACCCGCTCAAACTGGTGGTCTGGAAGAAAGCGGCGAAGTCGCTGGCCACCGGCACCGATGACCTGGTGAGCCGTGACGCGCAACAGGCCCAGCGGCACGAGCTGTGGCTGGACCTGGCCCACGCCGCCTTGCCCAACCATGAGGCACGCGTGTCGCGCCTGACGGCCTGGGTGCTGCAAGCCGACCGCCTGGGCCTGGACTACGGCCTGCGCCTGCCCGGCACCGAGATCGCGCCCGACACGGGGGCCGCCCACCGCCGCCGCTGCCTGGAGGCGTTGGCCCTGTGTTGACCTGCCACTGCCCATTCCTGCCGAATTTGGCCCCTATCGGCTCCAAGCGCATATTCTCATTATCCGAATAGCTATCAAATAAATAGCATCATGAAATCCATCCTCCCCCGTTCCACCGCTCAGCCATGACCCTGCGTCAGACGCTCAACGCACTGCCGCGCGACGCGCGCGACACGCTGTTCCTGCTCGTCGTGATTGCGTGGGTCATCGCCCCGCAGGTCAACGTGTTGCCCGTATGGGCGAGCCTGCTGGCGGCCGGACTGATGCTGTGGCGCGGCTGGCTGGCCTTCAAGGGCCGCCCGCTGCCGACGCGCTGGGTGCTGGCCGTTCCGCTGGTGATCGCGGTGGCGGGCACGCTGTACACCCACCGCACCATCCTGGGCCGTGATGCCGGGGTGACGCTGATCGTGATGCTGCTGGCGCTCAAGATGCTGGAACTGCGCGCGCGGCGCGACGCGCTGGTGGTGTTCTTCCTGGGCTTCTTCACGATGCTCAGCAACTTCTTCTTCTCGCAGTCGCTGTTCACGGCCGCTGCCATGCTGGTGGCGCTGCTGGGACTGCTCACGGCGCTGGTCAACGCCCACATGCCTGTGGGGCGGCCACCGCTGTCGCAGGCACTGCGCACAGCAGGCACCATGGCGCTGCTGGGCGCGCCCATCATGGCGGCGCTGTTCATGCTGTTCCCGCGCATGGCGCCGCTGTGGGGCATGCCCAGCGACACCATGAGCGGGCGCAGCGGCCTGTCGGGTGTGATGAAGGTGGGCAACATTGCCGAGCTGGCGCTGGATGACACGGTGGCCATGCGCGTGCGGTTTGACACCCCTGACGGCGCCGCGCCACCGCAGAGCGACCTGTACTTCCGCGGCCCGGTGTTCGGCACCTTCGACGGCGTCGAATGGCATCCGGTGTCACCCCGCCCCGGCGACTATTCGCAGGCACGCGCCAGCACCGTCGCCAATCTGCGCGTGCAAGGCCAGCCCGTGCGCTACGAAGTGACGCTGGAGCCCCACCAGCGGCCCTGGCTGCTGCTGCTGGACGCTGCGGTGGACAAGCCCGAAGTGGCTGGCATGGAGACCTTCATGACGCAGGACCTGCAGTGGCTGACCACCCGCGCAGTGACCGACGTGGTGCGCTACAAGGCAGAGAGCTACACGCAGTTTGCCCATGGCCCCAGCGCCCCCAACGCCGCCCTGCGCGCCTATACCGAGCTGCCCACCGGCTTCAATCCCCGCACGCTGGCGCTGGCCCAGCAACTGCGCAACGACCCACAGCTCAACCCCAACCCCGCGCAAGACAACGCCGAGGCGCTCGTCAATGCCGCCCTGAACCGCCTGCGCACCGGCGGATATGTGTACACGCTGGAGCCCGGCGTGTACGGCCAGCACACGGCCGACGAGTTCTGGTTTGACCGCAAGGAAGGGTTTTGTGAACACATCTCCTCGGCCTTTGTGGTGCTGATGCGTGCGCTCGACATCCCGGCCCGCATCGTTACCGGTTACCAGGGCGGCGACCGCAACCCCGTGGACAAGCTCTGGACCGTGCGCCAGAGCGACGCCCATGCCTGGGCCGAGGTCTGGCTCTCCGGCCGGGGCTGGGTGCGGGTGGACCCCACGGGCGCCGTATCGCCCGGCCGCACCGGGGCCTTTCAGAGGCTGCGCGCGCCTCAAGGGGCGTTTGCCACCGCCATGGGCACGGTCATCAGCCCGGGGCTGGCGCAGAACCTGCGCGCCGTGTGGGAGGCCGTCAACAACAGCTGGAACCAGTGGGTGCTCAACTACACCCAGAGCCGCCAGCTGGACCTGCTCAAGTCCCTGGGCTTTGAGTCGCCCAGCTGGCAGGACCTGACCATGGTGCTGGGCATCCTGATCGTCGTGGCGGCCCTTGGGGGCATGGGCTGGAGCCTGTGGGAGCGCAGCCAGCACGACCCCTGGCTGCGCCTGCTGGCCCGCGCGCGCCAGCGTCTGGCCCGCGCAGGCATGGCATTGCCCGACACCTTGCCGCCCCGGGCCATGGCCGAGCGGGTGCAGGCACAATTCGGCGCACCCGCTGTGGCGGTGGCCGACTGGCTGCTGCGGCTGGAGCGCGTGCGCTACGCCCCCCACCCTGAGGCCGCCCTGGGCGATTTGCGGCGGGAGTTCCGCAGCCTCGCCTGGCCGAAACAGTGAATCATCCCCTGAGCGGCTGCGCCGCTTCCCCCAGGGGGACGATGCCCTCGCTGCGGGGCGGCCCTTGCTTGGCATCCCTGGTCTTGGAGCGCGCCGGTATCAGGCGCTGCAGGGAGCCACAACATGACGAACCATTGACATGAAGAAGACAGCATCATGGACCACGGCAGCTATATTTTTGATAGCCACCTGTGCATTACCCGCTAGCGCAAAGCCCGAAAATCAACCCAAACCGGCGGCCCCGAAAGCACATGCCAAAGCCGGCCAGGCCCACCAGGGGCGGGCCAGTGCCAAGGCCCCGGTGCTCTACGCATCGCGCCCTGAGGCCATGGACTTTGCCGACGACCTGGCCACACGGCGGGACCTGGACCGCGAGTGGGTGCGCCAGGCCATCGGGCAGGCGCATTTCTTGCCGCAGGTGCCCCGCCTCATGCTGCCGCCCGCCAAGGGCACGGCCAAGAACTGGCGCGTGTACCGCAGCCGCTTCATCGACCCCATCCGCATCCGTGCAGGCGTGCGGTTCTGGCAGGAGAACCAGGCCACGCTGGAGCGTGCCGAGCGCGAGTTTGGCGTGCCCGCCGAGATCATCGTGGGCATCATCGGGGTTGAGACCATCTACGGCCAGCAGATGGGTACCTTCCGTGTGATGGACGCGCTGGCCACGCTGGCGTTCGACTTCCCTGCAGCCCACCCGCGCGCCAAGGAGCGCACCGAATTCTTCCGCCGCGAGCTGGAGCAGTTCCTGAGCCTCACCAACCGCAGCAACACTGACCCGTTCGAGCCGCGCGGCAGCTATGCCGGCGCCATGGGCCTGGGCCAGTTCATGCCATCGAGCTGGGTGCGCTACGCGGTGGACTTTGATGGCGACGGCCGCGTGGACCTGTTCAAGAGCCCGGCCGACGCCATCGGTTCGGTGGCCAACTACTTCCGCGGCCACGGCTGGACGCCCGGCATGCCCACGCACTTTGGGGTGCAGTTCGACAATGCGCGCCTGAAGCTGGACGACCTGCTCGCCCCCGACATCCTGCCCACCTTCAGTGCCGCCAGCATGTTGGCCAAGGGCGCTGTGCTGGATGCCCACGGCGTGCAGCACACGGGCCCGCTGGCGCTGGTGGAACTGCAAAACGGCAACGATGCGCCCAGCTACGTGGCAGGCACCGAAAACTTCTACGCCATCACGCGCTACAACTGGTCAAGCTACTACGCCATGGCCGTCATCGAGCTGGGGCGCGAGGTGGCGGCGGCGCGCTGACCGCTGCCCCACCGCTGCGAGCCACTCGCTGAACGGCGCAACCCGGGGGTTTCTGCGGGCTCGGAGCCCCCGCCCAGCACACTTGTGCAAGTCAGTCCACAATGCCCGGCTTTGACCGCTTGCACAGCGGCCCGGCCACGGCGGAACGCCCTGGCCCTCCCAGAGAACCCTCCCAATGCCTGCATCACCTTCTCCAGCACCCGACACGGACGCCATCGTCCGTGTACGCGGCCTGAGCAAAACCTACGCCGGCGGCTTTCAGGCACTCAAGAACATCGACCTGGACATCCGGCGCGGCGAGATCTTTGCCCTGCTGGGGCCCAATGGCGCGGGCAAGACCACGCTGATCAGCGTGATTTGTGGCATGAGCAATGCCACGGCGGGGTCCGTCACGGCCGATGGGCACGACACGGTGCGCGACTACCGCGCAGCCCGCGCTGCCATTGGCCTGGTGCCCCAGGAGCTGCACACCGACTCGTTCGAGACGGTGTGGGCCACGGTGAACTTCAGCCGGGGGCTTTTCGGCAAGGCCCCCAACCCCGCGTACATCGAGAAAATCCTCAAGGACCTTTCGCTGTGGGACAAGAAGGACAACAAGATCCTCGCGCTGTCGGGCGGCATGAAACGCCGCGTGCTGATCGCCAAGGCACTGTCGCACGAGCCCAAAATCCTGTTCCTGGACGAGCCCAGCGCCGGCGTGGATGTGGAGCTGCGCCACGACATGTGGCGCCTGGTGCGGGAACTGCGTGACGCGGGCACCACCATCATCCTGACCACCCACTACCTGGAAGAAGCCGAGGACATGGCCGACCGCATCGGCGTGATCCGCAAGGGCGAGTTGATCGTGGTGGAAGACAAGGCCGTGCTGATGCGCAAGCTGGGCAAGAAAGCGCTGGCCATCACGCTGCAGCAGCCCATGGCGCAAGTGCCCGCACCGCTCGCCCGCTGGCCTCTGGCCCTGAGCCAGGGCGGCACCGTCCTGACGTACACCTTCGACACGCAGCAGGAAGACACCGGCATCGCCGCCCTGCTGCGCGCCCTGACCGAGCACGGCATCGACTTCAAGGACCTGCACTCCAGCGAAAGCTCGCTCGAAGACATCTTCGTCAGCCTGGTGCACCAGGACAAGGTCCCAACCCCTTCGCCCCAGAAAGCGATCCCAGCATGACCGGTGTGAACCTGCATGGCGTGCGCGCCATCTACCGCTTCGAAATGAACCGCGCCTTCCGCACCTGGATGCAGAGCCTCATTGCGCCCGTGCTCACCACCGCGCTGTACTTCATCGTCTTCGGCTCCGCCATTGGCTCGCGCATGGGCGACATCGGCGGGGTGAGCTATGGCGCCTACATCATCCCCGGCCTGCTCATGCTGTCGCTGCTCTCCGAAAGCATCTCCAACTCGGCCTTTGGCATCTACATGCCCAAATGGTCGGGCACCATCTACGAACTGCTGAGCGCGCCGGTCAACTGGGTGGAGGTGCTGCTGGGCTACGTGGGTGCGGCAGCCAGCAAGTCGCTGCTGGTGTCGGTGCTCATCCTGTCCACCGCCCGGGTGTTCGTTCCGTACGAGGTGGCGCACCCCGTGTGGATGGTGGGCTTTTTGGTGCTCACTGCCGTCACGTTCTGCCTGTTCGGCTTCCTCATTGGCCTGTGGGCGGACAGCTTTCAAAAGCTGCAGGTCATCCCGCTGCTGGTGATCACGCCGCTTACCTTTCTGGGTGGGGCGTTTTACAGCATCAGCATGCTGCCACCGTTCTGGCAGACCGTCTCGTTGTTCAACCCGGTGGTCTATCTCATCAGCGGGCTGCGGTGGGCGTTCTATGGCCATGCCGACGTGCACATCGCGGTGAGCACCAGCATGACGCTGGTGTTCATGACCCTGTGCCTCACCGTGGTGTGGTGGGTGTTCAAGACCGGCCACCGCATCCGGCGCTGAGCGCAATCACCTCGGTCGCCCCGACAGCCCGGGGCGGACCCAGGCATCAGTAGCGCAGTATCAATAACGCTGCATCTGGCAGCTGTGCGGCTGCTGCGCCTTGGCGGCTGCAATCTGCCGCACCACGCGGAAGCCGTAGCCCGAGCCTTCCACGTCGAACTTCACGCCGGGCGCACCTTTCTTGTCCATCACGCCCACCGCCAGCGCCTGCTGGAACTGGTGGTCAGCCGCACGCATGGTGCCGCCCTGGCCGGCCAGTTGCACATTGGCCGATTCCATCTGGCGCGCAACGGCCACCACATCGGTGCTGCCTGCACGCTCGATGGACTGGGCCAGCGCCTCCACCATCAGCTGCATGCGCATGTGCACATAGTCATCCTGCGGCTTGGGGAAGCGTGTGCGGAAGGATTGGTAGAACGCCTCGCTCTGCGCACCCGGCACGTTGGGCAGCCAGTCGGCCACGGCCACCACCTTGCCAATGCCCGCGTCGCCAATCGCGGCGGGAGCGCCCAGCGCGTTGCCGTAGAAGGTGTAGAAGCTGCCCTCGTAGCCCACATCCCGCGCGGCCTTGACCAGCAGCGTGAGGTCGTTGCCCCAGTTGCCAGTGACCACGGCCTGCGCGCCGCTGGTCTTGATCTTGACGGCATAAGGCGCAAAGTCCTTCACGCGGCCGATGGGGTGCAGCTCTTCGCCCACCACGGCCACATCGGGGCGCTGGGCGGCCAACTGCTTCTTGGCCTCGCGCAGCACGGCCTGGCCAAAACTGTAGTCCTGGCCGATGAGGTAGACGCTCTTCAAGGCCTTGTCCTCGCGCATCACCTCCATCAGCGCGGCCATGCGCATGTCGGCATGGGCATCAAAACGGAAGTGCCAGAAGCTGCACTTCTCGTTGGTAAGGATGGGGTCCACCGCCGAGTAGTTGAGGAACAGCACGCGCTTGTTCGGCTCGCGCTCGTTGTGCTTGTTGATGGCCTCGATCAGCACGGCGGCCGTGGACGACGAATTGCCCTGCAGGATGACCTGCACACCATCGTCAATCGCGGCGCGCAGGGCAGACAGGGCTTCTTCGTTCTGGCCCTTGCTGTCGTAGCGCTCCAGCACCAGCGGGCGGGGGCCGCCGCTGCTGGCAGGCAGCTGCACGCCGCCGCGTGCGTTCACGCGCTCCATGGCCCAGTAGATATTGCGGTACACAGCCTCGCCCGTGTTGGCAAAAGGGCCCGACAGGCTTTCGATGAGCGCCAGCTTGACCGGCCTGGCCTGGGCCACGGCTGCCGAGGGCGGGGTCTGTGCTTGCGCGGCAGGCGCCAACGCCACGGCGCCTGCAAGGGCCACTGCGGCTGCCCAAACGGTGTGACGTAATGCCGCAGCGCCTGATTTCAAGCCCACAGATTGCAATTTATTCATGGCATTTTTCCCTTGAAATGCGGCGTGGCCGCACACACCTCTCTGCCATGCGGCGACCACGTCGAGAGCCGCGCAGTGTATAGGAGTTACCCATGATCTTCGCCCCCGTGATCCGCCGCGCCGCTTATGCCCAAGCCCCCCGTTCCGCCGACCTGGCGCTGCAACGTTTTCTGATGGGCGCGCTGGCACAGCCTGCCGCAGCACCCGCTGCGGGCTGCACCGTGACGCAGGACGAAAAGGCCACCACCTTGCAGCTGGACGTCCCCGGCCTCGCCCGCGAACAGCTCTCGATCAGCATTGAAGGCCAAGTGGTGCAGGTGCAAAGCGTGGAAGGCGCACCGCGCAAGGTGCAGCGTGCGTGGGAGCTGCCCACCGAGATCGATGCCAGCGCCAGCACCGCCAAGCTGGAAAACGGCGTGTTGACCCTGACGCTGGTCCGCCTGGAGCCCGTGAGCAAGGCCACCACGCTGACCATTCACTGAAGCCAGCCGCTCCCAAGGCGATGGCGCATGACGGCCATCGCTATATTTTCAATAGCAATCAAGGCATGATGCACTAGCGCTTCATGCCTTTTTTGCTTGTTTTTTCTTCCAGGGCACCCGGTCAGGCGCCATTCGGCAGCCCACGGCCCTGCTCACTCGTGCCGTAGCGCATCGATGGGGTCCATGCGCGCCGCGCGCCGCGCCGGGAAGTAGCCAAACACCACACCGATCCCGGCCGAAAACACAAACGACAACAGGTTCACGCCAGGGTTGAACAGGTAGGGCACGCCCATCAGCCCCGACAGCGCGAGCGACGCGCCTGTGGCCAGCACGATGCCGATGAGCCCGCCCAGCGCGGCCAGCACCACGGCCTCGATCAGAAACTGCAGCAGCACCTCGCGTTCCAGTGCGCCGATGGCCAGGCGCAGGCCGATCTCGCGCGTGCGCTCGGTCACGCTGACCAGCATGATGTTCATGATGCCGATGCCGCCCACCAGCAGGCTCACGGCGGCCACGGCGCCCAGCAGCGTGGTCAGTACCTTGGTGGTGCCCGAGAGCGTGTCTGCCAGCTGCTTGGTGTCCAGCACGTTGAAGTTGTCTTCGTCCGAATCCGACAGCTTGCGCAGCTCGCGCAGCAGTTGCGTGAGGCTGGCCTTCACCCGCTCGGGGTCGCTGCCGTCCTTCATCGACACCAGCAGCGTGTTCACCCGCGTGTTGCCGGTGATGCGGCGCTGCAGCGTGCGCAGCGGCACCAGCACGGTGTCGTCCTGGTCGTTGCCAAACGCACCCTGCCCTTTGGACGCCAGCACGCCCACTACTTCGCAAGAAAACGCCTTCACGCGCAGCTGGCCGCCCACGGCATCGGCCGTGCCAAACAACTCGCGCCGCACGGTCTCGCCAATCAGGCACACGGCGGCACCGGCGCGCAATTCGGCGTCGGTAAACACGCGACCCGTGCGCACCGTCCAGTTGCCGGTCTCCAGCCAGGCGTTGGTGCTTCCAATGACGCTGGTCGTCCAGTTGCGCCCGCCCACCACCGCCGTGGCGGCGGCGCGCGCCTCGGGCGCCACGGCCAGGATGCCGCCGATCTGCTGCGCGATCACGTCGGCATCGGTGTCCTTGAAGGCCGGGGCGCCCGTGCCGCCGCCGGGCCCCATGCGCTGGCCGGGGCGCACCTGCAGCAGGTTGGTGCCCAGGCCCGATATCTGGTTCTGGATGGCCAGGGTGGCGCCGTTGCCCAGCGTGACCATGGTGATCACCGCGCTCACGCCGATCACGATGCCCAGGATGGTGAGGAAGGAGCGCATGAGATTGCGCCGGATGGAGCGCAGCGCCAGCAGCAGGGTGTTTAGCAACATCAGTGGCCTCCCGCATCCGAACCGGCCACCGCCGGCTGGGCCGATGCCGCATCAGCATCCAGACCCTTGGGGTGTGGGTTGGCTGCATCGCTGTCCACCACGCCATCGACAAACCGCACGATGCGCCGCGCGTACTGCGCCATGTCGGGCTCGTGCGTGACCATCAGCACGGTGATGCCGTGGTCCACGTTCAGGCGCCAGAGCAGTTCCATGATCTCGACACTGCGCTGGGTGTCGAGGTTGCCGGTGGGCTCGTCGGCCAGCAGCACATCGGGCTCGGTGACGATGGCGCGCGCAATGGCCACGCGCTGCTGCTGCCCGCCCGACAGCTCGGCGGGTGTGTGGTGTTCCCAGCCCTTGAGGCCCACCGCTTCCAGCGCCCGCGCCGCTGCCGCATGGCGCGCGGTGGCAGACTCGCCCCGGTACAGCAGGGGCAGCTCCACATTCTCTTGCGCCGAGGTGCGCGCCAGCAGGTTGAAGCCCTGGAACACAAAGCCAAAGTAGCGCCGCCGCAGCCGTGCCCGCTCGTCGCGCGAGAGCGACTCCACATGCACGCCCTTGAACAGGTATTCGCCCGTGGTGGGCCGGTCCAGGCAGCCCAGCGTGTTCATGGCCGTGGACTTGCCCGAGCCGCTGGGGCCCATGATGGCCACAAAGTCGCCCTGCGCAATGTCCAGGTCCACGCCCTTGAGCGCCTGAAAGGCCAGCGCCCCTTCGCCATAGACCTTGGTCACGCCACGCAGGCGGATGATGGGGGTGTCGCCCGCCACGCTCATGGCTTGGCCCCTGCCGCGCGCTGATCGGTGATCACGGCCATGCCGGGCGTGAGGCCCTCGCCCGTGACCTCGGTATGGCGGCCATCGCTGATGCCCACCTGCACATCGATGGGCTTGGCGGCACCGTCCTGCAGCACCCACACCTGCCGCGTCTTGCCCGCGCCATCGCCCGCCTCGCCCCCCGCACCCGGTTTGCGTGGGCCCGATCCAGACCGTGGCATGCGCGGCATGAGCTGCGACATGATGCCGCCACCACTGCCGCTGCCCGACGCGCCGGGCTTGGCGCCACCCGCCCCGGGCTTCGCATCGGCCCCTGCGGCCTGCGCAGGCGTGAAGCGCAGCGCCGTGTTGGGCACCAGCAGCACATTCTTGCGTTCAGTGGAAGTGATAGTGGCCGCCGCCGTCATGCCAGGGCGCAGGCTCATGTCGCTGTTGTTCACCTCCAGCCAGGTGATGTAGGTGACCACGTTGTCCGTCTTGGTGGAGCCAAACGAGACGCGCGTGACCTGGGCCGGGTAGCGGCGCGAGGGATAGGCGCTGACCGTGAAGCTCGCGTCCTGTCCCACCTTGACCGAGCCCACATCGGCTTCGTCCACGCTCACATCCAGCCGCAGCCGCGTGAGGTCTTCGGCCACGGTGAACAGCGTCACCGCTTGCAGCGATGCGGCCACCGCGTTGCCGGGCTCCACCGTGCGGGTCAGCACCACGCCGTCGATGGGCGAGCGGATGGAGGCCTTGGACAGGTTGGTCTCGTCGGTGGACAGCGCAGCGCGTGCGTCTTCCACCGTGGCGCGGGCGCTGGTTTCATCGGCGCGGGCGCGGTCGAGCGTGGCGCGGCCTGCGTCCAGCTCGGCAGCGGAGGGCACCTTGCCGCCGGACAGGCGGGCCACTTCTTCGAGCCGGCCAAAGTTGGCAATGGCCTCCTTGGTGGTGGCCACGGCCTGGGCCAGGCGGGCCTGCGCCGACGCCAGCGAGGCGCGCGAGCGCAACACTTGCGATTCAAGCTTGGCGGTGTCCAGCTCTACCAGCAGCTGCCCCTTCTTGACCTTGTCGTTCACATCCACCAGCACCTTGCGCACGGTGCCCGACAGCTCGCTGCCAATGGTGACCGAGCGCGTGGGCTGCAGCGTGCCGTTGGCCGACACGGTGAGTGTGAGATTGCCCCGGCGCAGCTCTTCGGTGACATAGGTGGGTGCAGTGCCGGCGCTCTGGCGCGACTGCCAGGCATACAAGCCACCGCCCACCACCACGAGCGCGATCACCCCCAGCCACATGGTAGTGCGCTGCCACCAGCGGCGGGGACGGTCTGCCCCCAGCAAGGCGCTCAGGTCAGAGGGGGCGGCTTTGGCGGTTGCAGGAGAAGCGGAGGTGTCGGTATTTGGCATGGGGCGTGAATCAGAAAATGGGGGCTGGCAGGCGATGGGGTGGGCGTGTGGAAGGGCTTGTCAGCTGTTCATTCGGCTACCGCCCAGCCGCCGCCCAGCGCCTTGTAGAGGCGCACATGGTCTGCCGCGACGGCAGCGGTGGTGGTGGCCACGCTCTCTTGCGTGGACAGCAGCGTGCGCTGCGTCTCCAGCACCGCCTGAAAGTCAATCAATCCGCTGCTGTAGCGCTGCTGCGCCAGCAGTGCGGCGTTGCGGGCGGCGTCTGCGGCGGCCGTCAGTCGCTCCAGCTTTTCCCTATCGCCACGCAAGGACACCAGCGCGTTCTCCACATCCTGCAGGGCCGTGAGCACGGTGGCTTCGTAGGCTACACGGGCCTGCTCCAGCGCTGCAGACTGCACGCGCACCTGGGCGCGGGCGGCGCCCCCATCCAGCAGCGGGATGGACACGCTGCCCAGCAAGGCACTGGTCACCGCACCGCCGCCCGACAGGGCGCCCAGGGTGAGGGCACGCAGGCCCAGCGAGCCACCGAGGGAGAAGCTGGGGTAGCGCGCCGCATCGGCCTGCGACACGCGCGCCAGGGCGGCTGCAATGCGCTGCTCGGCCGCACGCACATCGGGGCGTTGGCGCAGCGTCTCGGCCGGGATTGCCAGCGCCAGTTCTGCGGTGGGCTGCGGCACGGGCGCACCGGTGGCCAAGGTTGCATCAAGCGCGCCGGGCACCTGGCCTGTCAGAACGGCCAGGCTGTAGCGCGACTGAGCCAGGCTGGCTTCCAGGCTGGGAATCTGCGCGGCGGTCTGCTCGGCCGCTGCACGGGCCTGCTCGGTGACGAGCGAGGTGGTGAGCCCGGCCTGCAGGCGCCACTGCGTGATCTGCAAGGTCTCCTGCTGGCTGGCCAGGTTGCTGCGCGCAATGGCCAGGCGCTGCTGCAGCCCGCGCAGCTCGATGTAGTTGACGGCCACCTCGGCCGCCAGCGACACCTGAACGTCAGCCAGGCTGGCCTCGGCCGCGCGGGCGTCAGCCTCGCTGGCGCTCACGCCGCTGCGCAGGCGGCCAAACACATCGGGCTCCCAGCTCGCATCAAAACCGGCCTGGAAGGTGTTGCCCGTGCTGTTGCTGGCCCGGCTGCGCTGCGCCGAAGCCGACGCACCTACGCTGGGCAGCAGGCCGGCCGACTGCACATCCACCTGCGCACGCGCCTGCTGCAGCGCGGCCTGGGCGGTGCGCACGCTGCTGTTGGCGCGCAAGGCTTGCTCGACCAGCGAGGTAAGCACCGCATCGTCAAACCGCTGCCACCACTGGGCCAGGGATGTAGCCGTAGCCCCTTGCGCTGTGCCGTTGCCCCCCGCAGACCAGGCCGGGGGAACGGCCACTGCGGGCAATGCGCGATCCGTGGGTGCCAGGCTGGCACACCCAGCGGTGGCTAGCACGCACAAAAACAAAGCCGTTTGCCTCCACGGCACAGCACGCAAAGGTTGCGCTGCGCGGGCAGTGGGTGTGCCGGTAGAGGCAAGTGGGAGAAAACGCATGGGCAATGGCTACGCAGGGGAAAACTCCATTGTGAGCAGCGATTGCGCCAACAACGTACCCACTGGGTCAAGCCCGCGTAAAGAATTGATGCAAGGCAAAGGTCACGCCACTGCATGCCGACGCATACGCATGCATAGAGCGGGTGAGCGTGCTTTACCGCGCAGACGGCCCCACACGCAAGGGGCCGGGGTGCCGCTCAGTGCGCGAGCCGCGACTCGTCCCGCAACAGCACCACCGGCGCCAACCCGCGGGCCCGGTATTCGCTGGGGCTGCACCCCACATGCGAGCGGAACGCCCGGCTGAAATGCGCGCTGTTGCTGAAGCCCCAGGACAACGCAATGTCGGTGACCGAGCGCTGCGCATGCGCCGGGTGGCGCAGGTCGCGCAGACAGGCCTCCAGGCGGCGGCGCTGGATCATGGCGGCCAGGGTTTCCTCGTCATCGGCCACCGCGTTGTACAGGTGCCGCTTGCTGCAGTTGAGCGCCTGGGCCATGCGGTCGATGGTGAGGTCGGGGTCGCCCAGGTGCCGGTCGATGTATTGGCTGATGCGGTCACGCAGGGCCTCACGCTGCGACAGCAGGCTCTGCTGCCCGTTGCGCTCCAGCAGCGAAAGCTGCACCAGGTGCGTGATCACGTCGGCCACGCCATCGGCGGCTGCGTCCGACATGGTGGGCAGCTCGGCAAACGCGGCGCGCATGGTGTCCCAGGCCAGCCGCGACACGCCACTGGTGCCCGAGAACCGCTGCACCATCAGGTCATCGAGCTTGAGCTTGCGCTCGGGCAGTTGTTCCTTCGGGATCATCAGCACCATCTGGCGCACGGCCTCGGGGTTGCTCACGGCATAGGCGCGTGTGGTGTCGTACACGCTCCACTCACCCGGCGACAACCATACCTGGCGACCGTTCTGCTCAAAGCACGCGCGCCCTTCGAGCTGGGCCACCACCTTGATGTAGGCCCGGTCGCTGCCCCGAATGAGGCTGGGGGTGCGCACCACGCGGTGGCGGCTCACGTCCAGCTGACACAGGTTCACATAGCCCGCCTGGCCCGAGGTAATGTGGCCTGCAAAGGCATCGTCACCAAACGCGTCGGACTCCAGCCCGCCAATCAGGCGCCACACCGCATCGCCCCAGAGGTGCAGGCGGTCGCGCGCAGGCACGGCGTCGGTGGATACCTCGGTCAGGGGATGGGCCATGGTGTCTCCAGTGCGGGTTGCGCAAGCCTGATGGTTATGCGGCTGAATTATCGGATGCCCCGTTACCCCGTGCCACCGAGGGAAATCCGGGTAAACCCGCTGCCGCCTGCACGCAGAGGCAAGCGTTTTGTGCACGCTGAGCGCAGCGCGCATGAGCGCGTCTGCCTACGATTCCCGGCACGGCGTGCACCACGCAGGCCCCATCCGAGGAGACACACAATGACAGCACACCAACCCTCCAAGCGCCAGTGGATCAAGGGCGCCGCCGCCACGGTCGGCACCCTGGCCGTGGCACCCCAGCTGTGGGCCCAGGGCAACAGCGCGGCATCCGTGCGCATCGGTTATGCCATTGCCCGCACGGGCCCCTGGGCGGCCGGTGCCCAGGTCAGCCAGGAGCCCAACTACCTGCTGTGGGCCGAGCAAGTGAACGCAGCGGGCGGCCTGAGCGTGAAGGGCACCAAGCGCCCCATCGAACTCATAGGCTACGACGACCGCAGCGAGACCGAAACCTGCGTGCGCACCTACGAAAAGCTGATGGGCAGCGACAAGGTGGACCTGATCCTGCCGCCCTGGGGCTCGGGTGCCAACTTCGCCATCGCGCCGCTGGCCAACCGCTTCGGCTACCCGCTGCTGGCACCCACGGCGCTGTCGCGCAAGCTCATCGACATGAACCTGCCCTACTTCTTCTCGCTGCTGCAGCAGCCCGACAAGATGATGGGTGCGCTGGTGGACATGCTGGTGGCCAACAACGTCAAGACCATTGCCATCGTCTACATGGACGACCTGTTTGGCCTGGAGAACTTCGCCGCGCTGAACAACGCGCTCAAGAAGACCAGCATCCAGGTGCTGGAGCGCAAGAGCTACCCGCTGGGCGTGAAGGACCTGGCGCCCGTGCTGCGCGGCATCAAGGACCAGAACCCCGACGCCTTCATCGGCATCACCTACCCGCCCGACACCATCCTGGCCAGCCGCCAGGCGCGCGAGGTGGGCCTGAACCCCAAGTTCTTTTACGCATCGGTGGGCACGGCCTTCCAGCTGTACAAGAACGTGATGCAGGCCAACACCGAAGGCGTGATCGGCATGGGCTCGTGGAGCGTGAAAACCAGCCCCGAGGCCAAGGCGTACTTCGACGCGCACGTGAAGAAGTTCAACAAGGAGCCCGACCGCTGGGCCAGCGGCCATGCCTGGGCAGGCCTGCAGATCCTGCAGCAGGCCGTGGAGAAGGCGGGCCTGGACCGCAAGGCCCTGCGCGAGCACATCGCCAAGAACGAGTTCCAGACCATCCTGGGCGGCATCCGCTTCCAGGGCAGCGAGAACGCGTCCATCCCCGGCACCGTGAGCCAGTGGCAGGGCAGCGACTTCGAAGTCGTGTGGCCCAAGGACCGAGCCACCGCGCAGTTGAACACCGCGAAACCAGCCTGGAAATAACAAAGTGTCTCTGACTTCCTGGGCCGAACTGGTCGCCAGTGGCCTCATTACCGGTGGCATCTATGCGCTGGTGGCCATGGGCCTGAACCTGCAGTACGGGCTGATGCGCATCATGAACATCTCGCATGGCGAGTTCCTGATGCTGGGCGCATTCCTCACCTGGTCCGCGCACACCCTGTGGGGCATCTCGCCGCTGCTGCTCATGCCGCTGGCTTTCATCGCGCTGTTTGCGCTGGGCGTGGTGGTGCATGCGCTGTGCTTCAAGCGCCTGGCCGCCCGCGCACCCAATGTGGATGTGTTCGAGGCGCGCAGCCTGATGGTGGGCTTTGGCCTCATGTTCCTGGTGCAGAACACTGCCCTGCTGATCTGGGGCGGCGATCTGCGTGGCTATGAATACCTGGCCGACCCGGTGCAGATTGCAGGCATGCGCTTCACTGAAAACAAGCTGGTGCTGTTTGGCGTGGCACTGGCGCTGTCGGCCGCGCTGATCGCGCTGCTCAAGCTCACGCTGCTGGGCAAGGCGGTGAGGGCGCTGATGCAGTCGCCCACGGGCGCGCAGCTGGTGGGCATCAACACGCGGCGCCTGCACCCGATGATGTTTGGCATTGGCCTAGGCCTGTCGGGCGTGGCGGGTGCGCTGCTGTCCATGACGTATGAGATTTCTCCGTCGATGGGTGAGCCCTATACCGTGACGGCGCTGATCGTGATCACGCTGGGCGGCTTTGGCAGCCTGGCGGGCAGTCTGGCCGGTGGCTTGCTGCTCGGCGTGGTCGAGGCTTTGGGTATGCACTTCAGCAGCCCGTCTCTCAAGATGCTGCTGAGCTATGCAGTGTTCATCGGCGTGCTGATCTGGCGCCCCAACGGACTGTTCTCCAAAAAATGACTTCCCTTCATTCCAACAAGCCTTGGCTGGCCTTGGCAGCGGGGGTGGCGGTGGTCGCCACCCTGCCCTGGCTGGTGTCCGAGTTCGCCACCTCGGTGCTGCTCAGCTGCCTGATGTACATCGCGCTGGCCACCAGCTGGTCGCTGTTCTGCGGTGCCACCCGCTACCTCTCACTCGCCACGTCGGCTTTCTTCGGCATTGGTGCTTACACCAGCGCCACGCTACTGGGCGTACTGCCCTGGCCGCTGGTGATTCTGAGCGGCGCACTGATCGCCACCATCGTGGCCGTGGTGATGGGGGCTGCCGTCCTGCACCTGCGCGGCACCTACTTTGCGGTGCTCACCTTCGGCATGACGGAGTTGATCCGCCATGCCGTCACCTTTGTCGAAAAGCAGGTCTCTGGCACCGTGGGCCGCGTGCTCACGGTGGTGCCCAGCAACGAGACGGTTTACCTCACGGTGCTGCTGATCGCGGCGGCGGCCATTGCCACCGCCATTGCCATCCAGCGCAGCCGCTTTGGCCTGGCGCTGTCGGGCATCGGCGCCGACGAGCAGCGCGCCCAGACGCTGGGCGTGGACACGCGCCTGGCCAAGATCGCGGGCTTTGGCATCACCGCCGCCTTTGCAGGCGCCGTGGGCGCGGCCATGGCCGTGCGCTGGACCTACATCGAGCCCGCAGCCGTGTTCAGCCCCTTTATCGGCTTCCAGACGGTGCTGATCGCGTTGATTGGCGGCGCGACCAGCATTGGCGGCCCCATCCTGGCGGCCATCGTGTTCAGCCTGCTGGCCGAAACCCTGCGCCTGCAGCTGCCTTACGGCTACATGGTGGTGTTGGGCCTGCTGCTGATTCTGTGCGTGATGTACTTGCCCAATGGCCTGGCCACGCTGTGGCAACGGCGCAAGCCTGCTGCGGAGGCGCACCATGGCTGAAGCACTTTTGACCATTGACAGCGTGACCGTGCGCTTTGGTGGCCTGACTGCCGTGGATGGCGTGAGCGCCACGCTGCACACGGGCGAACTGATCGGCATTATCGGCCCCAACGGTGCGGGCAAGACCACATTCTTCAACGCCATCTCGGGCGTGCAACCGCCTACCTCGGGCACGCTGCACTGTGGTGCCGACAACCTGACCGGCAAGGGCCCGCACCACTACGCGGCCCACGGCATTGCTCGCACCTTCCAGACGCCGCGCGTGTTCCCTGACATGACGGTGCGCGACAACGTGCGCTTTGGCATGCAGTTCGCGGGTCGCCACCGCCAGGGGCCCGAGGGCCTGCGCAGCGAGGGCGAGATCCTGGCCATGCTGGGCCTGGCGCACCTGGCCGACCGCCCCGCTGCCGACGTGACGCCGTCGCAGCAGCGTCTGCTGGAGATCGGCATGGCGCTGGGCACACGCCCGCGCCTGTTGTTGCTCGACGAGGTGGCCGCGGGCCTGACAGAAGCGGAGGTCGATGCCATGGCCCAGCGCATCCGCCGCCTGCGCGACGACTGGGGCCTGACCGTGGTGTGGATCGAGCATGCGGTGACCACGCTGCTCCAATACGTGGAGCGCGTGCTGGTGCTACACCAGGGCCGCAAGATTGCCGACGGCACACCCGCCGAGGTGGTGCGCGACCCACAGGTGATCGAAGCCTATCTGGGTGACGAGATGACCCACAACGCAGAGCAAGGAGCCACGGCATGAGCGGCGCACACCTCACCGTGCAGAACCTGACCACGGGCTACCACGGCTTTCAGGTGCTGCAGGACCTGGCACTGGAAGCCGCGCCCGGCATCACCGTCATCGTGGGCCCCAACGGCGCGGGCAAAACCACGTTGCTCAAGGCCCTGGCGGGCCTGCTGCCGCGCCAGGGCACGGTGACGCTCGACGGCCAGGCCGTGCCTGCGATAAACGCCACGGCCTGCGTGCAACGCGGCCTGGCGCTGGTCGCCGAAGGTCGCCAGCTGTTCCCGCAGATGACGGTGACAGAAAACCTGGAGCTGGGCGGCTGGCTGGTGCCGTCACGCGTGCGCGCCGAGCGGTTGCACCAGGCGTTTGAAGACTTTCCCCGCCTCAAGGAACGCGCCCATCAACTGGCCGGCACCATGAGCGGCGGCGAGCAGCAGATGGTGGCCGTGGCCCGCGCCATGATGAGCGGCCCGCGCCTGTTGATGCTGGACGAGCCCTCGCTGGGCTTGGCGCCACGCATGGTCGATGAGCTGCTAGCCATCGTGCAGCGCATTGCCGCGCAGGGCGTTACGGTGCTCATGGTGGAGCAAAACGTGCGCAAGGCACTGCAGGTGGCCCAGCGCGGCTATGTGCTGGAGCGCGGGCGCATCGTGGCGTCCGGCGAGGCATCGACCCTGCTGCAGTCCGACGTGGTGCGCCAGGCCTATCTCGGCGTCGCCTGACTACCTTTTCCCCCCTTTTTCATCTTTTTCATCTTTTCTTTTCAGGAGTTTTCATCCATGACTGCCATTTCCATGCTGATCAACGGCGAGCGCGTGCAAGCCACCGGCGGCGCCACGTTTGAGCGTCGCAACCCGCTCGATGGCTCGGTAGCCACCACGGCCCCTGCCGCCAGCGTGGCCGACGCCAAGGCCGCTGCAGACGCAGCCGCCAAGGCCTTCCCGGCCTGGTCCGCCCTGGGCCCCAACGCGCGCCGCGCGCTGCTGCTCAAGGCGGCACATGCGCTGGAGGCCCGCACGGCCGACTTTGCGGTGGCCATGGCGGCCGAGACCGGCGCGTCGGGCATGTGGGCGGGCTTTAACGTGCACCTGGCTGCAGGCCTGCTGCAGGAAGCCGCCGCCCTGACCACGCAGATTGCAGGAGAAGTGATTCCGTCCGACGTGCCCGGCAGCCTGGCCATGGGCGTGCGCCAGGCAGCGGGTGTGGTGCTGGGCATTGCACCGTGGAATGCGCCGGTCATCCTGGGTGTGCGCGCCATCGCCACGCCGCTGGCATGCGGCAACACGGTGATCCTGAAGGGGTCGGAGCTGTGCCCCGCCACACACGGCCTCATCATCGAAGCGCTGCAGGAAGCTGGTTTGCCTGCTGGCGTGGTGAACTTTGTGACCAACGCTCCGGCGGATGCAGGCGCTGTGGTCGAAGCCATCGTGGCTCATCCGGCAGTGCGCCGCGTCAACTTCACCGGCTCCACCAAGGTGGGTCGCATCATTGCGCAGACCTGCGCCAAGTACCTCAAGCCCGTGGTGCTGGAGCTGGGCGGCAAGGCCCCCCTGCTGGTGCTGGACGATGCGGACATCGATGCTGCCGTCGCAGGCACCGTGTTCGGCGCATTCGCCAACTCGGGCCAGATCTGCATGTCCACCGAACGCATCATTGTGGACAACGCGGTGGCAGACGCGTTCGTGGCCAAGCTGGGCGAGCGCGCCAAGGCTCTGCCCCTGGGCGACCCGCGCAAGGGCCCGGTGGTGCTGGGCTCGGTGGTGGACATGGCCACGGTGCACCGCTGCAACGCCCTCATCGACGACGCACTGTCCAAGGGCGCCAAGCTGGTCTGTGGCGGCAAGAGCGACAGTACCTTAATGAAGGCCACGGTGCTCGACCATGTGACGGCCGAGATGGACATCTACCGCGAAGAATCGTTCGGCCCCGTGAAGCCCGTGGTGCGCGTGAATGGTGTCGAGGAAGCCGTTGCCTGCGCCAACGACAACGAGTTCGGCCTGTCATCCGCCGTGTTCAGCCGCGATGTGGCCAAGGCGTGGAATGTGGCCGCACGCATCGAGTCGGGCATCTGCCACGTCAACGGCCCCACGGTGCATGACGAAGGCCAGATGCCTTTTGGCGGCGTGAAAAGTTCGGGCTATGGCCGCTTTGGTGGCATGGCGGGCGTGCGCGAGTTCACCGAGTTGCGCTGGATCACGGTGCAGACGACACCCCGCCACTACCCCTTCTGAAAATAAAAAAAGATAGCTGCTAACGCTTGCTGGACAGGCGGTAGCGGCCTTTTTTATTCAGATCATCAAACCGTGATCGCATCCAGCGGCCAGCGCGGCTTCACGTCAAAGGCGTAGTCGGTGTTGGCCTGCTGCTGCCCGGCCTGCAGGCGCATCGCAGCAGCCATGGCAATCATGGCGCCGTTGTCGGTGCACAGGTGCAGCTCAGGGTAGTGCACGCGCACCTTGGCCGCGGCGCAGGCCGCATTGAGTTGCGCACGCAGATGCCGGTTGGCCCCTACGCCACCGGCGACCACCACACGTTTCAGGCCGGTCTGCTTGAGCGCAGCCAGCGTCTTCTTCACCAGCACTTCGACAATCGCAGCCTCGGTGCTCGCCGCCAGGTCGGCCTTGCGTGCTTCCAGTTCATCGCCCAGCTTCTTGGCCTGCGTGAGCACCGCTGTCTTGAGCCCGGCAAAAGAGAAGTCGAGATTGCCGCTGTGCAGCAGCGGGCGTGGCAGCTTGAAGGCCGTGGCATCGCCCTGCTCAGCCAAGCGCGACAGCGCAGGGCCACCGGGGTAGCCCAGGCCCATGAGTTTGGCGGACTTGTCGAACGCCTCGCCAGCCGCATCGTCAATGGTCTCACCCAGGATCTCGTAGCGACCCACTCCATCCACCCGCATCAGCTGCGTGTGGCCGCCCGAGACGAGCAGGGCCACAAAAGGGAACTCTGGCGGGTCGGCGCTGAGGAAGGGTGACAGCAGGTGCCCCTCCAGGTGGTGCACGCCCAGCACCGGCTTGTTGAGCGCTGCGCCCAGCGCGCAGGCCACGCCCGCGCCTACCAGTAGCGCACCCGCCAAGCCCGGGCCGCGCGTGTAGGCCACCACGTCCACATCGGCCAGCGACTGGCCGGACTCGGTAAGCACCTGCGTGGCCAGTGGCAACACGCGGCGGATGTGGTCACGGCTGGCCAGCTCGGGCACCACACCACCATAGGCCTGGTGCATCTCGATCTGACTGTGCAGCGCGTGCGACAGCAGCGTAGGCACGGCATTGCCCGTGGAACGGACCAATGCCACGCCCGTCTCGTCGCACGAAGATTCAATACCCAGGATCAGCAAGCTCATGCCCCGAGTGTAAAACCCGGGGCCGATCCGTCCCGGAGGGCTGTTTACCAGCGGTCCGACCGCATGCGCAACTCCCAGTTGCCGCTGCGCAGCTCATACACACCCACGGCACCGTAGCGCTGCTCGCCCTTCTCATCCCAGGTCATGGTGCCAATCACTGGGGCATAGCCGTTGATGCTGTGCAGGGCCTTGGTGATTTCCTTGGGGTCGGCGGACTTGGCTTTCTGGATGGCCGCCGAAAGCACATACGTGCTGTCGTAGCTGTAGTGGCCACCGTAGGCCGGAGGCTTCTTGAAGGCGGCGATGTACTTTTCAAGGAAGGGCTTGCCGGTGGTGAACTCCTTGGCTTCCAGCACTGGCGAGGTGGCGTACAGCCCCTGCACGATGCCCGCGCCCTTGGTCATGTCGGTGGTCTTGATGGTGTCGCCACCCAGCAGGCTGACCTTGGTGTGGTCTACCTTCTTGAGCGCTTCGAGCAGCGCCAGGGCCTGGAAGTCGTTGAGGGTAGAGACAATCACCTCCACGTTGGCGGCCTTGAGCTCACCGGCCAGCTCGTCGAAGGCCACGGTCTTGTCGTCGAACGACTTGCGCACCACCACTTCCTTTTTCTCGGCCTTGAGCTGTTCGGCAGCGCCATCGGCGAGGCCCTTGCCGTACGGGGTGCCGTCGTCCAGCGCGGCGTAGCGGTTGGCGCCCAGCTGCGTGGCCGCAAAGGAGCCGATGGCGCGCGCCTGCAAGGTGTCATTGGCCACCATGCGGAACGTGGTGGGGAACCCGAGCTGCGTGAACTTGGGATTGGTGGAGATGGCGATCTGTGGAATGTCTTTGGCAGCGTAGATGGGTGCGGTCTCGATGCTCACGCCCGAGTTGAGGTGGCCCACGACGGCTACCACGCCCGCATCCACCAGCTGCTGGGCGACCGCCTTGCCGGTGGTGGCGTCGGCCTTGTCATCCACGGACACCACCTCCAAGGTCACGCGCTTGCCGTCCACGGTGTAGCCGGACTTGTTGAGTTCCTCCACCGCCAGCTTCACGCCATTGAGCAGATCCTGCCCCAGGGCGCCCAGCGGGCCGCTCAAGGGCTGTGCAACACCAATTTTGATGGTGTCCGGCACCTTGCCGCATCCGGTCAGGAGTGCAGCAGTCGCCACTGCGGTCAAGGCCAGGCTGGCCGAGAAGCGGCGCCGGTTCATGTGCTTGTTCATGCAAAAAACTCCATTTCAGTGTGTCTGTGTGACCAGATGTATATGCGACGCTCCGCTGGGTGAGCTACCGGGTATGCCCTCCCACGGTGTCAGTATTAGCAACTTTCAGGCCCCACAACGGGGGCCAGGGCACCCAGGCGTGGCGGGCCTGGGGCCGGTATGGGCCCTGCGTGAAAGCCCATCGCAACGGCGCTCTGGGGCCGTGCACCACCCCGGCGCACCAATTTGTGGCGTAAAAATTGCTTATGCTTACGGGTATGAATGAGGCTTTGCGCATCGTGGTGGTTGCCCCGGATCTGGCAGTCGCCGACCCTGACGACGAACACGCCATGGAGCAGGCGGAACGGTCGCGGGCGCTGCGCATCGGGCTGCTGGAGAACAACTTCAACCTGGTGGCCACGCTGCCCGCCGACGTGTTTCTGAGCGAGCGCATTGCCCAGCTGCAGCCTGACCTGATCATCGTGGACGCCGAGAGCGAAGCCCGCGACGCGCTGGAGCATGTGGTGATGGCCACACGCGACGAACGCCGCCCCATCGTGATGTTCACCAACGATGAAGACACCTCGCACGTGAAGGACGCGGTGGCGGCCGGTGTGTCTGCCTACATCGTGGCGGGCTTGGCACCGCAGCGCATCCGCCCCATTCTGGACGTGGCCATGGCCCGCTTCCAGCACGAACAGGCCTTGCGCGCCGAGCTGGCCGACGCCAAGACCGAGCTCAAAGACCGCAAGACCATCGACCGCGCCAAGGGCCTGTTGATGCAGCGCCAGGGCCTGACCGAACAGGCCGCCTACGAAAAGCTGCGCAAGACCGCCATGGACAAGGGCCTGAAGCTCGTGGACGTGGCTCAGCGCATGCTGGACGTGATGGATCTGCTGGGGTAAAACCAGAGAACAACCCCCTGAGCGGCTGCGCCGCTTCCCCCTTCTCTCGAATGATTGCGTCATTCGGGAAGGGGGACGATGCCCTCGCTGCGGTGCGGCCCTTGCTTGGCATCCCTCGCCTGGGCCGCGCCCAATTCCAAGGCCCCTCCCAAATGGTGCGCCGCACAAAGGCAGTGCGACCACACTGATCACAACAAGAACACCCCTGCTGCAAGCCCCGCAGGCGTGTAGCGCTTATTGATCAAGCGCTGACAGCTATCTATTCCATAGCAACCAACGCTCCAACATGGCGCAGCGCACGCTGGCACGCGCTTTGCATTGCACAGTGCAAGACCAATGCAGGTCTGACCACTGACAGCACTGACCCAACGGCGGGCCGGTGCTGGCAAGGAGCCCCGGACCCGTTCCAGGCTCCACCCAGGACAAAGGCGTCCCCACCCGCTCCCGGCGTTGCTTTGATGCAGCCAGGCGCGGTGTGAGGACGCCTTTTTTGTTTTTCACGCCACCAGGGATGCCCCATGACCGATCTGTTGAAAACCAGCCTCAACCGCCGCACCGTGCTGCAGGCCGCCACCGTGGGCGCTGTGGGTGTAAGCCCCGCGCTGCGCGCGCTCGTCCACGCAGCGGGCTCCGACGCCCCCGAGAAGAAGGAAGTCAAGATCGGCTTCATCCCGCTGACCGACTGCGCCAGCGTGGTCATGGCTTCGGTGCTGGGCTTCGACAAGAAATACGGCGTCACCATCGTCCCCAACAAGGAAGCCAGCTGGGCCGGCGTGCGTGACAAGCTGGTGAACGGCGAACTGGACTTTGCCCATGTGCTCTACGGCCTGGTCTATGGCGTGCATCTTGGCACCGCTGGCCCCAAGAAGGACATGGCCGTGCTGATGAACCTGAACAACAACGGTCAGGCCATCACCCTCTCCAAGGCCCTGGCCGACAAGGGTGCGGTGGATGGCCCGTCCCTGGCCAAGCTCATGGCCAGCGAGAAGCGTGAATACACATTTGCGGGCACCTTCCCCACAGGCACCCACGCGATGTGGATGCACTACTGGCTGGCAGCGGCGGGCATCAACCCGCTATCGGGTGCCAAGCTCATCACCGTGCCCCCGCCGCAGATGGTGGCCAACATGCGCGTGGGCAACATGGACGGCTTTTGTGTGGGCGAGCCCTGGAACCACCGCGCCATCATGGATGGCATTGGCATCACGGCCAACACCACGCAGGACATCTGGAAGGACCACCCCGAGAAGGTGCTGGGCACCACGGCCGAGTTCGTCAAGAAGTACCCCAACACCACGCGCGCCGTGATGATGGCCGTGCTCGAAGCCAGCCAGTGGATCGACGCCAGCCTGTCCAACAAAATGAAGATGGCCGAGACCGTGGCCGGCAAGGCGTATGTGAACACGGGCGTGGATGCCATCAACCAGCGCATCCTGGGCCGCTACCAGAACGGTCTGGGCAAGACCTGGGACGACCCCAACCACATGAAGTTCTTCAACGACGGCGCGGTGAACTTCCCCTACCTGTCGGACGGCATGTGGTTCCTGACCCAGCACAAGCGCTGGGGCTTGCTGAAGAGCCACCCCGACTACCTGGCCGTGGCCAAGGAGGTCAATCAGGTGGACCTCTACAAGTCAGTGGCCAGCGCCATGAAGATCAGCGTGCCCAAGGATGTGCTGCGCACCAGCAAATTCATCGACGGCGTGGTGTGGGACGGCAAGGACCCCGCCAAGTACGCCGACGGCTTCAAGATCAAGGCCTGACGGCAACCCTGCCCCAGCGCCCGCCCGGCCACCCCGCAAGCAAGCCCTGCACAGGAGAAAACCATGGTCAGTGCCGTCTTTCACTCCCCGTTGGATGCAGCCCCCGTGGCCGCACAGAATGCTATGAATACTGTAGCTGCAAGCGCATCATCCACTAGCGCAAGAAGCCAAAAGGCTGCGATATCTGCCCCCAAGGCACCTGCAACGCCCTCCAGCGTGGCCACTGGCCGCGACTGGTCCGCCCTCTCGCGCAGCTTCTGGCTGGCCGTGCTGCCGCCGCTGTGTGGCCTGGGCCTGCTCATCGGCCTGTGGGCGGTGGTCTCCACCACCACGGGCGGCAGCATCCCCAGCCCCAAGGACACCTGGTTACAGGCGCTGGAAGTGTTCAGCAACCCCTTCTACCGCAACGGCCCCAACGACCAAGGCGTGGGCTGGAATGTGCTGATGAGCCTGCAGCGCGTGGCCATCGGCTTCGGCATGGCGGCGCTGGTGGGCATTCCGGCGGGGTTTGTGATCGGACGCTTCAACTTCCTGTCGCGCATGTTCAATCCGCTCATCAGCCTGCTGCGCCCAGTGTCGCCGCTGGCGTGGCTGCCGATCGGTCTGCTGGTCTTCAAGGGCGCCAACCCGGCGGCCATCTGGACCATCTTCATCTGCTCCATCTGGCCCATGATCATCAACACCGCCGTGGGTGTGCAGCGCGTACCGCAGGACTACATGAACGTAGCGCGCGTGCTCAACCTGAGCGAATGGAAGATCGCCACCAAGATCCTGTTCCCCGCCGTGCTGCCCTACATGCTGACCGGTGTGCGCCTGGCCGTGGGCACCGCGTGGCTGGTGATCGTGGCGGCCGAGATGCTGACCGGCGGCGTGGGCATCGGCTTCTGGGTGTGGGACGAGTGGAACAACCTCAACGTCAAGAACATCATCATCGCAATCTTCGTGATCGGCATCGTCGGGCTGCTGCTGGAGTTTGCACTCATCAAGCTGGCCACCGCATTTACGTTTGAAGAGGTGAAAGCATGAAGACGACAGCTCCATCCACCCACCCTTCCATGAGCACCAAGTTCATCGAGATCCACGGCGTCGAGCAGACCTTCAAGACGGCCAAGGGCCTGTTCCCGGCGCTGCGCGACATTCACCTGACGATTGCCAAGGGCGAGTTCGTGGCGCTCATCGGCCACTCGGGCTGCGGCAAGTCCACCTTGCTCAACCTGATTGCCGGCCTGACCACGCCCACCAACGGCGCGCTGCTGTGCGCCAACAAGGAGATCAAGGGCCCGGGGCCGGAGCGCGCGGTGGTGTTCCAGAACCACTCGCTGCTGCCCTGGCTCACCTGCTTTGACAACATCTACCTGGCCGTGGAGCGCGTGTTTGGCGCCAAGGAAACCAAAGCCCAACTCAAGGCCCGCACCGACGCCGCACTGGCGCTGGTGGGCCTGACCCACGCGGGGCAAAAACGCCCCGGTGAAATCTCGGGCGGCATGAAGCAGCGCGTGGGCATCGCCCGGGCCCTGAGCATGGAGCCCCAGGTGCTGCTGATGGACGAGCCCTTCGGCGCGCTCGACGCCCTGACCCGCGCCAAGCTGCAGGACGAGTTGCTGGAGATCGTGGCGCGCACCCAAAGCACCGTGGTGATGGTGACCCACGACGTGGACGAAGCCGTGCTGCTGTCCGACAAGATCGTGATGATGACCAACGGCCCGGCCGCCACGATTGGCGAGGTGCTGACCGTGGACTTGCCCCGCCCCCGCAAGCGCGTGGAGCTGGCCGAGGACCCGCAGTATGTGCACTACCGCAAGGCGGTGATCGACTTTCTGTACACGCGCCAGGGGCACGTCGAAAAAGCCGCTTGAGCGGCCGGTCAGCAGCGCACCCGGCCGCCCAAAACAAAAGGGCTCTGACCAGATCGGTCAGAGCCCTTTTTCGCTGTGTCCGCT
>NZ_JBGFFF010000041.1:0-32144 GCF_056175785.1 Acidovorax sp. LjRoot204 | reverse complement strand
CCGCCAAGGCCGCGCCCAGCATGGCCGGGCTCGACCTCGCCAAGGTGGTGTCGGTCACGCAGACCTACGAATGGACCGAGACCGAATGGAAGCTGGGCGCGGGCTACGGCGTGCAGATCACGCCCAAGTTCCACGTGGTGGCCTTCGACTACGGCGTCAAGAAGAACATCCTGCGCATGATCGCGCAGCGCGGTGCGCGTATCACCGTGGTGCCGGCGCAGACGCCCGCGGCCGACGTGCTCAAGCTCAAGCCCGACGGCATCTTCCTGGCCAACGGCCCGGGCGATCCGGAGCCCTGCGACTACGCCATCAGCGCGGTCAAGGAACTGATCGAGACCGGCATTCCCACCTTCGGCATCTGYCTGGGCCACCAGATCATGGCRCTGGCCWSSGGCGCMAAGACCTTCAAGATGAASWWCRGCCACCATGGYGCSAACCAYCCGGTGAAGGACCTGGACRACGGCCGCGTGAGCATCACCAGCCAGAACCACGGCTTTGCSGTGGACAWGGCCTCGCTGCCCGCCACGGTGCGCCCCACGCACATCAGCCTGTTCGACRGCACGCTGCARGGSCTTGMGCGCACCGACAAGCCTGCGTTCTGCTTCCAGGGCCACCCCGAGGCATCGCCCGGCCCGCACGACATCGCCTACCTGTTTGACCGCTTCACCGCGCTGATGGAGAAGAAATAATGCCAAAGCGCACAGACCTCAAATCGATCCTCATCATTGGCGCCGGCCCGATCATCATCGGCCAGGCCTGCGAGTTCGACTACTCCGGCGTGCAGGCCTGCAAGGCCCTGCGTGAAGAAGGCTACAAGGTCATCCTGATCAACAGCAACCCTGCGACGATCATGACCGACCCGGCCACCGCCGACGTCACCTACATCGAGCCCATCACCTGGCAGACGGTCGAGAAGATCATTGCCAAGGAACGCCCCGACGCCATCCTGCCCACCATGGGCGGCCAGACTGCGCTGAACTGCGCGCTGGACCTGTGGCGCAACGGCGTGCTCGACAAGTACAAGGTCGAGTTGATCGGTGCCACACCCGAAGCCATCGACAAGGCCGAAGACCGCCTGAAGTTCAAGGACGCCATGACCAAGATCGGTCTGGGCTCCGCGCGCTCTGGCATCGCCCACAGCATGGACGAAGCCTGGGCCGTGCAAAAGACCGTGGGTTTCCCCACCGTGATCCGCCCCAGTTTCACGCTGGGCGGTACCGGCGGCGGCATTGCCTACAACCCCGAAGAGTTCGAGACCATCTGCAAGCGCGGCMTSGAAGCCTCGCCSACCAACGAGYTGCTGATYGAAGAGTCGCTGCTCGGCTGGAAGGAGTACGAGATGGAAGTGGTCCGCGACAAGGCGGACAACTGCATCATCATCTGCTCCATCGAGAACCTGGACCCCATGGGCGTGCACACAGGGGACTCGATCACGGTGGCCCCCGCGCAGACGCTGACCGACAAGGAATACCAGATCATGCGCAACGCSTCGCTCGCGGTGCTGCGCGAGATCGGCGTSGAYACSGGCGGCTCCAACGTGCAGTTCTCGRTCAACCCGAAGGACGGCCGCATSATCGTCATCGAGATGAACCCGCGCGTCTCGCGTTCGTCGGCGCTGGCCTCCAAGGCCACGGGYTTCCCGATTGCCAAGGTCGCGGCCAAGCTGGCTGTGGGCTAYACGCTCGATGAGCTCAAGAACGAAATCACCGGCGGCGCCACGCCTGCCTCGTTCGAGCCTTCGATCGACTACGTGGTCACCAAGATCCCACGTTTTGCGTTCGAGAAATTCCCGACGGCCGACAGCCGCCTGACCACCCAGATGAAGTCTGTGGGCGAGGTCATGGCCATGGGCCGCACCTTCCAGGAGTCSTTCCAGAARGCSCTGCGCGGYCTSGAAGTGGGCGTGGACGGCMTSAACGARAAGACSCAGGACCGCGAAGTGCTCGARAAGGAACTGGGCGAGCCCGGCCCYGAGCGCATCTGGTACGTGGGCGAYGCSTTYGCCATGGGCCTGWSSGTSGAYGARGTGTWCGMSCTSACCAAGATCGACMMSTGGTTCCTGGTGCAGATCGARGAGATCGTGAARATCGAACTCGAACTCGACCAGCTCGCCGCCGACAAGGGTGATGCGGCATTGGCTACGCTGGATGCCGACACGCTGCGCACGCTCAAGAAGAAGGGCTTCTCAGACCGCCGCCTGGCCAAACTGCTCAAGACCACCGAGAAATCGGTGCGCGAAGCACGCCGCGCGCTGAACGTTCGCCCCGTGTACAAGCGCGTGGACACCTGCGCTGCCGAGTTCGCCACCAACACGGCCTACATGTATTCGACTTACGAGGAAGAGTGCGAAGCTGCGCCGACGGACAAGAAAAAGATCATGGTGCTGGGCGGTGGCCCGAACCGCATCGGCCAGGGCATCGAGTTCGACTACTGCTGCGTGCATGCCGCACTCGCCATGCGCGAGGATGGCTACGAAACCATCATGGTCAACTGCAACCCTGAAACGGTTTCGACCGACTACGACACCTCCGACCGCCTGTACTTTGAGCCGCTGACGCTGGAAGACGTGCTCGAGATCGTGGACAAGGAAAAGCCACACGGTGTGATCGTGCAGTACGGCGGCCAGACGCCGCTCAAGCTGGCACTGGGCCTGGAAGCCGAAGGCGTGCCGATCATCGGCACCAGCCCCGACATGATCGACGCAGCCGAAGACCGGGAGCGTTTCCAGAAGCTGCTGGGCGACCTGGGCCTGCGCCAGCCGCCCAATGCCACCGCGCGTACCGAAGCCGAGGCTTTGGAAAAGGCCGCCACGCTGGGTTACCCCCTGGTGGTGCGCCCCAGCTACGTGCTGGGCGGCCGCGCGATGGAAATCGTGCACGAGCAGCGCGATCTGGAGCGCTACATGCGCGAGGCCGTCAAGGTGAGCAACGACTCGCCCGTGCTGCTGGACCGCTTCCTGAACGACGCCATCGAGTGCGACGTGGATTGCCTGCGCGACCCCGAAGGCAAGACCTTCATCGGTGGCGTGATGGAGCACATCGAACAAGCCGGCGTGCATTCGGGCGACTCGGCCTGCTCGCTGCCGCCGTACTACCTCAAGCAAGCCACGGTGGACGAGCTCAAGCGCCAGTCTGCTGCCATGGCCGAAGGCCTGAACGTGGTGGGCCTGATGAACGTGCAGTTCGCCATCCAGGAAGTGGATGGCAAGGACGTCATCTACGTGCTGGAGGTGAACCCCCGCGCCTCGCGCACGGTGCCTTTTGTCTCCAAGGCCACCGGCATCCAGCTGGCCAAGGTCGCAGCGCGCTGCATGGCGGGCCAGTCGCTGGCTTCGCAGGGCATCACCAAGGAAGTGACACCGCCTTACTTCAGCGTGAAGGAAGCCGTGTTCCCCTTCGTCAAGTTCCCGGGCGTGGACACCATTCTCGGCCCCGAGATGAAGTCCACAGGCGAGGTGATGGGCGTGGGCAAGACCTTTGGGGAAGCGTTCGTGAAGAGCCAGCTGGGCGCGGGCACCAAGCTGCCGACGTCGGGCAAGGTGTTCCTCACCGTGAAGAACAACGACAAGCCCCGTGCGGTGGACATTGCCCGCCAGCTGGTGGCGCTCGGCTTCGACCTGGTGGCGACCAAGGGCACCGCTGCGGCCATCGCCGAGGCGGGCGTCCCGGTGGTGGTGGTCAACAAGGTCACGGAAGGCCGTCCGCACATCGTGGACATGATCAAGAACAATGAGATTGTCATGGTCATCAACACGGTGGAAGAGCGCCGCAATGCGATTGCAGACTCTCGCGCGATCCGCACCTCGTCGCTGCTGGCCCGCGTGACCACCTTCACCACCATCTTTGGTGCCGAGGCGGCCGTCGAGGGCATGAAGTACCTCGACAAGCTCGACGTGTATTCCGTGCAGGAACTGCACGCTCAACTGGCGGCCTGACCGGGTTTTTGCGGTGGCTTTTGCCGCCGCAAACACGGCATAATTGCAGCCGAACTAACACCGCCGCGCGGCAACGTGCGGCGGTTTCCTTTTGTAGATGTGCCATGTGCACCCGCCAGTGTTTTGCGGGGCGCAGCGTGGCGACAGATCGGTGGAAGTGCATTGCACTTTCACCGTTTTGACTTGTGGAGACTCAATCTCATGGCCACTATTCCAATTACCAAGCGCGGCGCCGAAATGCTCAAGGAAGAGCTGCACCGACTCAAGACCGTGGAGCGTCCCGCTGTGATCTCGGCCATTGCCGAAGCGCGTGCGCAGGGCGACCTGAGTGAAAACGCCGATTACGACGCCGCCAAGGACCGCCAGGGCTTTATCGAAGGCCGCATTCAGGAGATCGAGGGCAAGCTCTCGGTGGCCCAGGTCATCGACCCCAGTGCGGTGGATGGTGGCGGCAAGGTGGTGTTTGGTGCCACGGTCGAGCTGGAGGACGAAGAGTCGGGCGACACGGTGAAATACCAGATCGTCGGGGAAGACGAGGCGGACCTCAAGCGAGGCCTGATCAATATTTCCAGCCCCATCGCGCGTGCCCTCATTGGCAAGGAGGAGGGCGACACCGCTGAGGTGCAGGCCCCCGGTGGCATCCGCCGCTATGAAGTGGTGGCGGTCAGCTACCAGTGATGGTGTGATGGCTGCCATGTGGCTGGGCATGCGCCCGCGACTTCCCGTTCTGGTGGCGGCCTTGTGGTGGGGCAGTCTCACCACCATCGGCTTTTTGGTGGTGCCGCTGTTGTTCGCCTATCTGCCATCCCCTTCCCTGGCGGGACAGATGGCGRCCCGGCTGTTTGCGGCGCAAACCTGGGTGGCTGTGGTGTGCTGTGTGGTGCTGCTGCTGCTGTCCAGACCTCGGCATGGGGTGACCCAATATCCGTGGGCACGCGCTGCCATGCTGTTCGTTCTGGGCGGCCTGCTGCTGGCGTTGCTCAACCAGTTTGGTGTGGCGCCCCGCATTGTGGCCCGGCAGGACTTGCGTCTGTGGCACAGCGTGGGGACGGTGATGTACGCGGTGCAATGGGGCTGCGCCTTGGCAGTGTTCTGGCAAACGCTTCGGCCAGGAGCGCACACGGCAGTGGAAGAGCGGTCCGCCAGCGATTGACGGTCAGGCAAGCGACTCGCTGACAGACCTGCTGCGGCGTAGACTTTTCCTGTCAGGACAAGCCTGCCCGCCGCCGCGCCTATTCGTGCCAGTGTTCCGCCACCCAGGTAGCTGGACGGATGTAGCGGAAGCGGCGGTTGCGCCTCCCCGCCAGCGCATCCGGGGGATTGCATTCCCCGTGAAAAATCACGATGCGTGCGCCGTCGGGCACAAACGGAGCGCGCCAGTAATTGGTGGGCCACGGCGGTATACCGTGGTACTTGAAACTGGGGCACCATGCAGCGGGCCAGTATTGCAGCTTGCCCTGCTTGTGCAAGAAGTCGGACAGGTAGGCCTGTTCGTTGCGAAACTGTGCGCGTATCTCCGCGAAGTGTTCGCGAAAATACGCCAGCACATCAGGATGGGCGCCAAGCTCGAAGCGATAGACCGACGAGTTTCCCGTGATGCGCCATGGGCGTTTGTAGTCGTGAATGATCAGGAATTCGCCGGGCTTGGTGAAAAAATCATCCAGGCTGCCGGTGACGACCACATCCACGTCCAGAAACAGGGCGGTGCCCCGCAGGCCATGCAAGTCTGCGCTGAAGGTGGCCAGCTTGGTCCAGCCCCGCTCGGGAATGCCGGGCGGTAGATCCAGTGCAGGAATGGGCAGGCATTGCACTTCGCTACGGATTCCGGTGCTGTCATCGGTGAGGCAGACAAAACGGAAGTCTCCGCTCAGATGCCGGCGCACCATSGCGTASAGSCGGTTGACGTATTCGGGGCCGTATTTCGTGCCCCAYTTCATGCAGAGRATGTGGCGCGTCGGCGCCATGCCGGCAGGTGCTGCAATGGTTGCAGATGCTGCTTCAGCGGTCATCAGTCAGCCTGGCGCTTCTTGATGGATTTTTGCTTGGGCTTGGCGCGCTTGATTTGGCCGCCTGACGTGAGGCGCTGGTTGCCGAGCACACGCAACTGCTTGATCTCGGGGCGCTGACCACCCCGTTTGCTGTACTTCAATACCTTGACATCGCGTGGGCCGGGCATCCGGTCTTCGTCGATGGTTCGCTCTTTGACAGGCTGGGGCCGCCACAGCACCAGCAGTTTGCCGATGTGCTGTATGGGTGCAGCGTTGAGTTCGGCGGTCAGCTCCTGGTACATCAGCTCGCGCGCCACGCGGTCGTCGTTGAAAACACGCACCTTGATCAGGCCATGGGCGTTGAGGGCGGCGTCGATTTCCTTCTTCACGGCAGGGGTGAGGCCATCGCCGCCGATCAGGACCACGGGGTCCAGGTGGTGGGCATTGGCGCGTTGTTCCCGGCGCTCGGCAGGAGTCAGTTGAATTTGGGGCATACCCGTATTATGTCTGCGGCCCGTGGTGGGGTGACTCCACCTCCCGAGTGCGGCAAGGCTTTCAAGTCACCAGCTACAGCGATTGTCGAGAGACAATACCGCCATATGAAAGTCAAAACCCAGAGCAAGAAGGTGAACAAGGCGTGGCTCAACGACCACGTGAACGACACCTATGTCAAATTGGCACAGAAGGAGGGTTACCGCGCCCGTGCCGCCTACAAGCTCAAGGAGATTGACGAGCAACTGGGCCTCATCAAGCCTGGTTATACGGTGGTCGACCTGGGCTCCACACCGGGGGCGTGGAGCCAGTATCTGCGCAGGCGCATGTCGCCCGCTGGCGCCGCTGCGGGGCAGCTCAACGGGGTGATCATTGCGTTGGACATTCTGCCCATGGACCCCATTGAAGGCGTTACCTACTTGAACGGAGACTTTCGCGAGCCCGAGGTGCTGGAGCGCCTGGAGCAGGCGCTCGACGGCCGGGTGGTGGACGTGGTGGTGTCTGACATGGCGCCCAACCTGTCGGGCATCGAGTCGGCCGATGCAGCACGGATTGCGCATTTGGTGGAGTTGGCTGTGGATTTTGCGTGCAACCATTTGAAACCGGAAGGCGCCCTGGTGGTCAAGCTGTTCCATGGCAGCGGATACAGCGATCTGGTCACACTGTTCAAGCAGACCTTCAAGGTCGTCAAACCCTTGAAACCCAAGGCGTCGCGCGACAAGTCGTCGGAAACCTTCCTGGTGGGCATGGGGCTGAAAAAGCAGCCTGTCTAGGCTTGCCTCAGGTCAAGAATCCGTGAACTTTGGCTGCAAAGCCCGTGCTGATTCCATGGGCGTGAGGGGGAATAGAGCTGGTCCCGTGGCTTGAAAGACCTAAAATGGGCCGCACATGCGTGCCATGACGGCAGTGTGTCCGTTTTCTGTTCCCTGCAACTGGAGCCCCGCTTGAACAATCAGTGGTTTTCAAAAATTGCCGTATGGCTGGTCATTGCCATGGTGCTGTTCACGGTGTTCAAGCAGTTTGACACTCGCAGCGGCGCCAGTGCAGGCCACGTCGGGTATTCCGAGTTTCTGGACGAAGTCCGCAACAACCGCATCAAAAGCGCCACCATTCCCGAAGGGCTGAGCGGTGGCGAGATTGTTGCGGTCACCACCGATGATCGCAAGATCCGCACAAACGCTTCGGTGCTGGACCGTGGTCTGGTGGGTGACCTGCTGAATCACAACGTCAAGTTCGACGTGAAGCCTCGTGAGGAAGGCTCCTTGCTCATGACCCTCCTGGTCAGCTGGGGGCCCATGTTGCTGTTGATTGGCGTGTGGGTGTACTTCATGCGCCAGATGCAAGGTGGCGGCAAGGGCGGCGCGTTCAGCTTTGGCAAGAGCAAGGCTCGCATGCTGGACGAGAACAACAACCAGGTCACGTTCGCTGACGTGGCCGGCTGCGACGAGGCCAAGGAAGAAGTCAAGGAAGTGGTGGACTTCCTCAAAGACCCACAAAAGTTCCAGAAGCTCGGCGGCCGTATTCCCCGTGGCCTGCTGCTGGTGGGGCCTCCCGGCACTGGCAAGACCCTGCTGGCCAAGTCCATCGCTGGCGAAGCCAAGGTGCCGTTCTTCAGCATCTCCGGCTCCGACTTCGTGGAAATGTTCGTTGGCGTGGGCGCGGCGCGCGTGCGCGACATGTTCGACAACGCCAAGAAGAACGCTCCCTGCATCATCTTCATCGACGAAATCGATGCGGTGGGCCGCCAGCGYGGYGCYGGCCTGGGTGGYGGCAACGACGAGCGYGARCARACCCTGAACCAGATGCTGGTCGAGATGGAYGGCTTYGAAACCAACCTGGGCGTSATCGTGGTGGCTGCCACCAACCGCCCKGACATYCTGGACGCCGCSCTGCTGCGYCCRGGCCGTTTYGACCGCCAGGTGTAYGTGACGCTGCCCGACATCCGYGGCCGCGAGCAGATCCTGRRCGTKCACATGCGCAAGATCCCGATTGGTCAGGATGTGGCGCCTGGCATCATCGCCCGTGGTACCCCCGGCATGAGTGGTGCCGACTTGGCCAACCTGTGTAATGAAGCCGCCCTGATGGCTGCCCGCCGCAATGCGCGCACCGTGGAGATGCAGGACTTCGAGAAGGCCAAGGACAAGATCYTCATGGGYCCCGAGCGCAAGAGCATGGTCATGCCCGAGGAAGAACGCCGCAACACGGCTTACCACGAGTCAGGCCATGCGCTGATCGGCAAGTTGCTGCCCAAGTGCGACCCCGTGCACAAGGTCACCATCATTCCCCGCGGCCGTGCTCTGGGCGTGACGATGAGCCTGCCCGCACAGGACCGTTACAGCTATGACCGCGAATACATGCTCAACCAGATCAGCATGCTGTTCGGTGGCCGCATYGCCGAAGAAGTGTTCATGMACCAGATGACCACCGGCGCCAGCAACGACTTCGAGCGCGCCACTCACATCGCCCGCGACATGGTCACGCGCTACGGCATGACCGATGCCCTGGGGCCGATGGTTTAYGCCGAGAACGAAGGCGAAGTGTTCCTGGGCCGCTCGGTCACCAAGACCACCACCATGAGCGAACAGACCATGGAAAAGGTGGACATGGAAGTGCGCCGCATCATCGATGAGCAGTACAACCTCGCCCGCCGCCTGATCGAAGAGAACAGTGACAAGATGCACGCCATGGCCAAGGCCTTGCTCGAATGGGAAACCATCGATACCGAGCAATTGGACGACATCATGGCGGGCAAGGAACCTCGTCCTCCCAAGGACTGGACGCCACGCACCCCTCCCTCTGGTGGTGATAACTCTAGTGGCGGCACTCCAGCTGTAGCCACGGATACTGCACCGACGGCGGCCTGACCAGGCTCGCGGTCCAGCCGTTTGAACGGGGCCTTGTGCCCCGTTTTTCATGGGGACCATCGTTTTTTCTTGCGGAATGCTTGTCGAGCCGCTATTTCGAAATCTGCACGGGTGTGATCGGCATGATCTGGCAAACCTCTCGCTTCGCAATTGACTTGGTCCGTCCCCAGGTCATGGGCATCGTCAACGTCACTCCTGATTCTTTCTCCGATGGTGGGCGCCATGGCTCCACGGCTGCTGCGCTACGGCATTGCGAACAGCTGTTGAAAGAGGGCGCAGATATTTTGGATATCGGTGGTGAGTCCACCCGCCCGGGCAGCCCTGCTGTGCCGCTGGATGAGGAGCTGTCTCGCGTCGTTCCCTTGGTGCGTGAGGCTGTGGCGCTGGGTGTCCCGATTTCAGTGGACACCTACAAGCCGGAGGTCATGCGCGCTGTGCTGGATCTGGGGGCTGACATCGTCAACGATATCTGGGCCCTGCGGCAGCCAGGAGCTGCGGCAGCGGTGGCTGCGCACCCGCAGTGTGGTGTGTGCCTGATGCATATGCACCGCGACCCGCAGACCATGCAGCAGGCGCCTATGGGGGGGGATGTGGTCCCCCAGGTGCTATCATTTTTGCAGCTACWGGCGCATAATCTACTAGCGCTTGGGGTCGAAAAGGCTCGTATCCTGCTGGATGCGGGCATTGGTTTCGGCAAAACGGTGGAACAGAACTTTGCGTTGCTGGCACGACAGTCCGAGCTATTGACAGCTGGCTACCCGCTGCTGGCGGGATGGTCGCGCAAGTCATCGCTGGGCACGATCACCGGGCTGGAGGTGAGCCAACGCATGGTCCCCAGCGTGGCCGCCGCCTTGCTCGCGGTGGAGCGGGGCGCGTCGGTAGTGCGTGTGCACGATGTACGCGAGACGGTGGCGGCACTGGCAGTGTGGTCTGCGATGCAGCGATCTGGCTGAGGGGCCAGTGATTCGAGAGCAGGTAGTGGGGCGCCAGGTCCTCGCCTTTGACAACAACATACTGAGATCCGTACGAGGAGACGCCAGAACATGACACGCCAATACTTTGGAACCGACGGCATCCGCGGCACTGTGGGGCAGCCGCCCATCACACCGGATTTTGTGCTGCGCCTTGCCCATGCAGTGGGTCGCGTGTTACGCCGCACGGAAGAGCGGCCCACAGTGTTGATCGGCAAGGACACCCGCATCTCTGGCTACATGCTTGAAAGCGCGCTGGAGTCTGGCTTCAACTCGGCAGGGGTGGATGTGGTGCTGCTGGGGCCGTTGCCCACGCCAGGCGTGGCTTACCTGACCCGCGCCCAGCGCGCCAGTCTGGGCGTGGTCATCAGCGCCAGCCATAACGCCTACCCTGACAACGGCATCAAGTTCTTCAGCGCGCAAGGCACCAAGCTGTCGGACGCCTGGGAGCTGGCGGTGGAAGCCGCACTGGCCGAACCACCCGTCTGGGTCGATTCGGCCAGCCTGGGCAAGGCCCGGCGCCTGGATGATGCGGCCGGGCGCTACATCGAGTTTTGCAAGAGCACGTTTCCCCAGGACTTGACGCTCAAGGGCCTGAAGATTGTGGTGGACGCTGCCCACGGAGCTGCCTATCAGGTGGCGCCCAAGGTATTCCACGAGCTGGGTGCGGAAGTGCTGTCGATTGGCTGCGCACCCGATGGCCTCAACATCAACCACGAGGTTGGTGCGACACACCCCGACGCATTGGTGCGCGCTGTGCGCGCGAACCGTGCCGACTATGGCATTGCCCTGGATGGGGATGCAGACCGGCTGCAGATTGTGGACGCCACTGGGCGGCTGTACAACGGTGACGAGCTGCTGTACCTGATGGCCGCAGACCGCATGGGCCGTGACGAGCACGTACCTGGCGTGGTGGGCACGCTGATGACCAACATGGCGGTAGAGGTGGCGCTACTGGCCAAGGGAGTGAAGTTTGTACGCGCCAAGGTCGGTGACCGGTACGTACTGGAAGAACTGGCGCGCCACCACTGGGTGTTGGGCGGGGAGGGGTCCGGGCATCTGCTGGCCCTGGACCGACACACCACCGGCGACGGTTTGGTCAGTGCCCTGCAGGTGCTGCAGGCTTGTGTGCGCAGTGGCCGCACGCTGGCGCAGATGCTGGCAGGCATCACGCTCTACCCACAGGTCTTGCTCAACGTCCGACTGGCGCCAGGGCAGGACTGGAAGGCCAACCATTTATTGGCAGAGGCCACGCAGGCGGTGGAGCAGCAGTTGGGCTCCGCGGGCCGCGTACTGATCCGCGCCAGTGGCACCGAGCCTCTGCTGCGTGTGATGGTGGAGGCGCGCGACGCGCAGTTGGCCAGCTCTTGCGCTCAGCGCCTGGCCGACGCAGCCCGCGCGGGTTGAGGTCTTGGTCTATCGGCGGAGCGCAGAGCAGCGTCCGTCGCGCTGGAAGGGGTCTTGAGGCCGCTCAGAGTGCTGGTGTGTGTTGCCGCATGAAGCGTTCCAGCTGCTCCGCGGGCAGTGGCGTGCTGAAGTGGTAGCCCTGCGCTTCGTCGCAACCTTGTTCGTGCAAAAAGGCCAGTTGCCCCTCGGTTTCCACACCTTCGGCGGTAGTACGCATGCCCAGCGCCTGCGCCATGCGGATGATGGCGCTGACGATGGCGCGGTCGTTGCTGTCGTTGCCCAGGTCGCGCACAAAGGATTGATCGATCTTGAGCTTGAAGATCTGGAACCGCTTGAGCTGGCTGAGTGACGAATAGCCCGTGCCGAAGTCGTCCATTGACATCCGCACTCCACGCGCATGCAACTGGTCCATGGTGGCCACCGCCGCATGGGGGTCGTCCACTGCCACCCCCTCCGTCAGTTCCAGTTCCAGCGAATCGGGGGGCAGGTCAAACTCCGCGAGCACCCGGCTCACCAGCTCTGGCAGCTGTGGCTGGCGAAATTGAATGGCTGACAGGTTCACTGCCATTGTGAGTTCGGGAAACCCGCAGCTGCGCCATGCCTTGAGCTGGGCCAGCGCTGTGCGCAGCACCCACTCGCCGATCTGCAGAATCTGGCCGCTGTCTTCGGCGATGGGGATGAACTCTCCCGGAGAAATCGCACCGAGCTGGGGGTGTTGCCAGCGCAGCAGGGCTTCCACACTGCGCACAGTACCCGTGGCCAGGTTCATCTGTGGCTGGTAGTGCAGGTGGAACTGTTCGCGCTCCAGCGCACGGCGCAATGCGTTTTCGAGCTGCAGGGCCCGTACCGACTGGGCCTGCATTTCGGGGGTAAAGAAGCGAAAGGTGTTGCGTCCRTCCAGCTTGGCGCGGTACATGGCCACGTCTGCCGACTGGGTCAAAGTATCGAAATCGTGTCCGTCCTGGGGGAACAGCGCAATGCCCATCGACGGGGCCATGGTCAGCTCGTGGTGATCGATCTGGTACGGCTGACGGGATGCCTCCTGCAACTTGCTGGCGACCCTGGCTGCACCCCGCGCGTCGGCGCCTGGCAGAAGCAGGATGAACTCATCCCCTCCCAGGCGCGACACCGTGTCCTTGTCGCGCACCACCGCACGCAGGCGCTTGGCAATTTCGACCAGCAGCACATCGCCCACCCGGTGGCCCAGAGAGTCGTTCACATGCTTGAAGTGATCCAGGTCCAGGAAGATGACGGCCAGCGGCGTCTGGTTCTCCTGCGCCACCCGAATGGCCTGCTGCGCACGTTCTGCCAGCAGGGCCCGGTTGGGCAGACCGGTCAACGCATCGTAGTGGGCCAACCAGTAAATGCGCTCCTGGTCGGCCTTGCGGTCATTGATTTCACGGTGCAGGTTTTCCACTGTCTCGCGCAGCTCGCGCGTGCGGTCTTGCACCTGCCGCTCCAGCTCCTCATGGGCCTGGGCCAGCACCGCCTGCGCGCGTTTGCGGTCGGTGATGTCCATGGTGATCCAGATGGTCCCCTGGGCAGGGTCGGCGGGATCGATGCATTTGCTGCGTACTTCGCAAATCACAGGGGTGCCGTCCTTGCGGCATAGCTCCACCTCGCCCTCGTACGACTGTCCGGCCACCAGCGAGGGGTAGCAGCGGTCGCCCACTTCTTGCCAGGCAGCATCGCTGGCGTACCAGCGACGCGACGAGCTGCCCATGAGTTCGCCCGGCTCGAAGCCCAGCATCTGCTCAAAATGGTGGTTGCAGCGGGTCAGATGCCGGTCTCGCAGAAAGACGATGCCGACCATCGCGCTGTCAAACAGCAACTGCTTTTCCCGCACAGCGGCATTCAGCGCGGCGTGGGCACGCTTTTGCTCATCGATGTCGTCCACGATCCAGATCGAGCCTTCTCCGGTGTCGTGCGGATTGATCAGGCGCCCCGTGAGGCTGCCCCAGAACAGTGTGCCGTCCTGACGACGCAACTGGCGTTCAATCCGGAATGACTGCCCCTGGGCCAGCGCGGGATAAGCCGTGCGCCCGAGGTCCCGGAATGCATCCCGGTCTGGATAGAAGGCTTCGGTGTTGAGCCCTACCAAGTGGGCGGGGCTGGCATACCCAAAGATTTCGGCATACCGCTGGTTGCATCGCACCACGCTGCGCTGGCGCAGGAACACGATACCCACTCCCGCGCTGTCCAGGAGGGTTTGTTGTTCACGCAAGGTGCGTTGCAGGGGGGTGTCAGGGGGCACTCCGGCGCGCTGCGAGGGCGGAGTGCTGAACAGCGAATACATAAGACCAGAACAGGCGGCAGGGCCAGATGGCCTCAGAAAATTGTGCCAAAGTGTAGCAGCGGCAGCTTACAAGCCGTTTGAGGGTATGCGTCAGGTACAGCGCTGCAGGTTCTGCCGTACGGCTGATGCAAGTGCAGTCGCCAAGAGCTCTGGCGCGAGAGGGTGCAGAGACACGTTGCCCGGCTTTTTTTAGCGTCCCAAGTGTTCCCGCAGATAGGCCTCAAAGGCATCGGCTGCCAGGGGGCGACTGAACAGGTAACCCTGGCCTTCGTCGCAGCCCTGCGCGCGCAGAAACTCCAGCTGGCCATCGGTCTCCACCCCCTCGGCGGTCGTCTGCATGCCCAAGGCCTGCGCCATGCGGATGATGGCGCTGACAATGGCCCGGTCATTGGCGTCGTCGTCCAGGTCGCGCACAAACGACTGGTCGATCTTGAGCTTGTAGATCTGGAAGCGCTTGAGGTAGCTCAACGACGAATATCCCGTGCCAAAGTCATCCATCGACAGCCGGACGCCCCGGTCATGCAATTGGTCCATCATGGCCAGTGCAGCAGCGGGGTCGTCTACCGCAGCCCCCTCGGTCAGCTCCAGCTCCAGCCGACGCGCAGGCAGTCCGGCTTGTTGCAGGCAGCGTGTCACCATCTCGGGCAACTGGGGGTGGCGGAACTGCACCGCCGACAGATTGACTGACACAGCCCGCAGTGGCAATTGAAGGTCCAGCCAGCGCTTGGCGTCATGCACGGCAGTGTTCAGCACCCACTCACCAATTGCGACGATCATGCCGCTGCTTTCTGCCACAGGGATGAACTCTGCCGGGGACACCATGCCCAGCTCGGGGTGGCTCCAGCGCAGCAGCGCCTCGGCACCGACCACTTGGCGCGTGGTGAGTGACACCTGGGGTTGGTAGTGCAGCTCGAACTGGTTGCGTTCCAGTGCCCGGCGCAGTGCGTTTTCGATCTGCAAGGCTCGGGCGGTCCGTGCCTCCAGGTCGGCGGTGAAAAAGCCAAAGCGGTTGCGCCCGCTTTGCTTGGCACGGTACATGGCGGCATCAGCGCGCTGGTACAGGGTGTCGAACGACTCTCCGTCCGCCGGATACATGGCAATGCCTACGGACAGGGTGGTGGTGAGTTCGTAAGGCTCCACCTGAAACGGCTGCGCCACGGCCATCAGCAAACGGTTGGCTACGTCGGCCGCCTGCAGGGCCGAGGCAGCGGGTAGCAGCAGCAAAAATTCATCCCCTCCCAGGCGCGATACGGTGTCCTGTGCGCCCAGCAGCGACTCCAGCCGTCGCGCTACTGCCACCAGCAGGATGTCGCCAATGCGGTGCCCCAGCGAGTCGTTGACGTTCTTGAAGTGGTCCAGGTCCAGGAACAGCAAGGCCAGCGTTCCGCCCCGCGCTTGCTCTTGTTCGATGTGGCGTTGGGCGCGCTCTGCCAGGAGCGCACGGTTGGGCAGGTCAGTGAGGGGGTCGAAATGCGCGAGGCGCTGGATGCGGTCCTGAGCCTCGCGTTGCAGGGTGATGTCGCGGAACAGCGTGATGGAGTGGGTGGTGCTGCCATTGCCATCGCGCACGCGGCTGACGGACAGCCACTGGGGGTAGGTCGATCCGTCCTTGCGGCGGCCCCAGGCTTCGCCTTCCCAGTGCCCTTCTTTGGTGAGATGGGTGTATACCAGGTCGGCGTCGAAGTCTCGGGTGGACTCTGCCACCGTGAGCAGGCGCATCGACTGACCTACGGCCTCCGCTTCGGAGTAGCCGGTGATGCGGCTGAATGCCCGGTTGATGCGCACGATGGTCTGGGCCGCATCGRCAATCACGATGGCCTCGCCGCTCTGGTCAAACACCTGGGCCGTCAACTGCAGTTGTTCTTGCGACCGCTTGCGTTCTGAAATGTCGCGGGACAGCACGATGAACCTGGGTTTTCCTCCCGCTGATCCTGCCTTGCGGGCCGCAGAAAGCTCGAACCAGGTGGGCCCCAGGCCAGGCAGGTCCAGCATGATCTGGCGTCCAGTGGACCATCCCTGGGATTGCGCTTCATTGAGCACATCCATCACCGTCAGTGCAGCCAGGGCGGGTAACACCTCGGTGACATTGCGGCCGATCAATTGCTCAGCAGGGCCCATGAGCAACTCGGCACGAGGACTGTGCACGCTGCAATAGCGGCCGTCCTGGTCGATTTCAAACAACGGATCGGGAATTGCATCGATGGTGGCGCGCAGCTGCTGCTGTGTGGCCTGGATCTCGGAGGTCCGCTGGGCCACCTGTGTCGCCAGACCGCGCTCGTGCACCTTCAATTCGACCAGCAAGCGCGCCRGGTAGCCCATCAGCAACGCAAACAGCAAGCCCAAGGCACAGCGCAGAGCCAGCACACCTGGCGCGCCCCATCCCTTGGCGGGTGTCAGGCTGAGCGTCCACTGGCCATTGGGCAGGGTCAGGGACCGGCCAACAGCGTCACCGGTGGGCGGAGGGTCAGACGTCGCGATGGTCTGCTCCTGGTTGTTATCCGGGCGGACACGCCACAATCGATAGTGAAAACCCCGTTCCTTGAGCTGGGGCAACCGGGCGGTGGCCAGCACCTCGGGCAGACGGATGGTGACGTAAGTAAAACCCCAGAAGCTCCGGCGCCCCAGGTCATCTTCCAGGTACACCGGTTGGCGCCCCACGACGCCCAGGCCGCCCTGGACCAGCTCCATGGGCCCCGCCAGCGTCAACACGCCGGACTCGCGGGCACGCGCGGACTCCGCCCCTTGGCGGGGGTCGTTGAGCTGGTCAAAACCAATCGAATTTTCGTTGCCTGCACGGGGAACAACCTGCTGCACTACCCCTCCCGGGGACAGGCCCATGGCCGCGATGCCCGGGTAGAAAGGCAGCATCTGCACGCCGATTTCTTCGAACTGGGGAACGTTCCCGTGGCCCTGGCGCACCAGCGCCACCAGGGTGTTGTTGGCCGACAGTGCCAACTCGATGGCGCGCTGCAGGGCCTGGACATGATCGCCCGCCACATCGGCGGCTTGGGTGCGCTGCTGCGCACGTTCCTGGCGTTCCAGCGTCCAGATCAAAGCACCAGCGCAGGCTGCTGCCAGCACAAACACAGCCACAAAGGCTGCGATGGGGCTGCGTGTGGGGGGCAGGGCGGGGGACGGCACGGCGGAGTTCCTCAGTCAATTATGCAGGCCCTTGGTGAGGGCCCGTGCCAATGGAAAGCGCGCATTGTCATGGCGTTGACACGCCGAAGACATGGGCATGTCATGCGCGGCTTTCACACTCCCGGCCAGGAAAGCGGATTCCCGCTCTGTTTGGAAATTCCAGCTGTGCCCGTTCTTACCGAAGGAGACGTTGTCCATGAACGACCTGCCCACTTTGATGCAGTTGTCCACATCGCCGGAGGCTACAGGTGCCGGTATTGTTCAGCCTTCTGGTGTTGTGCCGGGCGCTGTGCATGCCATCCCGGCGCGTGGTGCTATCGAGGTGACTTGGGCCAGGCATCTGGATGAGGTCCGTGAGGCACAACGCTTGCGGTTTGAAGTGTTCGCGGCAGAGATGGGCGCTCGATTGACGACCCCCATTCCTGGCCACGACGTGGACCTGTTTGACGACTATTGCGAGCACCTTCTGGTGCGCGACGCTCCGAGCCAGCAAGTCATTGGGACTTACCGGGTGCTGACGCCCGCGCAGGCCAAGCGGGTGGGCGGAACTTACAGCGATACCGAATTCGACTTGACGCGCTTGCGCACGCTGCGCCCGCGCATGGTGGAGCTGGGCCGCAGCTGTGTGCATCCCGACCACCGCCACGGCGGCGTGATCATGGCGCTGTGGAGCGCGCTGGCGGACTTCATGGTGCGCAACGAACTCGACACGATGATCGGCTGTGCCAGCATTCCCATGCTTCACAATGGCGTGGTCAGTGGCGACGCGGCGGCCAGCATCTGGCAGCAAGTGCGAAAGACCCATCTGGCACCCATCGAATACCACGTGCTGCCGCGCCTTCCGTTGCCCGTGGAGCATCTGGACGGATCCATTGCCGTGGACCCACCGGCCCTAATCAAAGGCTATCTGCGACTGGGCGCCCGTGTACTGGGTGCACCGGCGTGGGATCCGGACTTCAATACCGCCGACCTGCCCATGCTGATGCGGCTGGCCGACCTGCATCCCCGCTACCGCAAGCATTTTCTGGGGGCCTGACCGGTGCGTGCCGCGTTCGACGCCCTGGGCCCTTGGTTGAACGAGTCCCAGGTGCCGCAGGATGCAGAGCCCGAGGCCCTTGCGGCGTTTGCCGGTCAACGCCGGTTCCGTGCGGTGTTCATTTCGGATTTGCACCTCGGCACGCCTGGGTGTCAGGCTGAAGCGCTTCTGGATTTTCTGAAGCACCATCCCAGCGACCATCTGTACCTGGTGGGAGACATCGTGGATGGGTGGCAGTTGCGCCGCCGTTGGTTCTGGCCACAGGCGCACAACGATGTGGTGCAAAAGCTGTTGCGCCGCGCGCGCAAGGGGTGTCGCGTGGTGTTTGTTCCTGGTAACCACGACGAATTTGCCCGAGCCTTTGTGGGGCATTCTTTTGGCGGTATCGAGGTGGTGTCCGATGCTGTGCACACCACTGCAGATGGGCGCAGCCTGTGGGTCACGCATGGTGACCACTTTGATGGTGTGATCCAGTGTGCCAAATGGCTCGCCTACGTGGGTGACAACCTCTATGAATTCACGCTCAAGCTGAACCGCCATCTCAACATCCTTCGGGCGCGGATGGGGCTTCCGTATTGGTCTTTGTCAGCTTACCTGAAAGGCAAGGTAAAAAAGGCGCTCAACTACGTCACCGATTTTGAAATGGCGGTGGCCGCAGAGGCCCGTCGCCGCGGGCATGACGGAGTGGTCTGCGGACATATCCACCGCGCGGAGATGCGCGAGATTGGTGGCACCTTGTATTGCAACGATGGCGACTGGGTGGAGAGCCACACAGCACTCGTCGAGCACCTTGATGGTCGGCTGGAGCTGTTGCAATGGCCCGCTGTGCCTGCCGCCAATCTGTCCAGACAGACCACACGGGTGTCCGCATGAAGATTGCGCTGCTAACTGATGCATGGCTGCCACAGGTCAATGGCGTGGTGACCACTTTGGTCGAGTTGGTGCGAGAGCTGGAAGATGCCGGGCACGACGTGCAGGTGCTGCATCCTGGTCAGTTTTCTACCCGTCCTTGTCCCGGTTACGCTGGCATTGATCTGGCGGTGCGACCCTACAAGTTACTCACCCAGAAGTTGGACGCCCTGCAGCCCGATGCCATTCATCTGGCGACCGAGGGGCCTTTGGGCTGGGCGGGGCGTCGTTACTGTCTCAAGCGTGGCCTGGCGTTCACCACAGCCTTTCACACAAGGTTTCCCGAGATTCTTCAGGCAGCCTTGCGCATACCACTGGGTTGGGGTTATGCGCTTTTCAGGCATTTTCATCGCCCTTCGTCGGGGGTGATGGTTCCTACGCAGGGTGTCTTGCAAATGCTGCAGCAGCGGGGCTTTCGCCAACTGCGGTTGTGGACGCACGGTGTGGAAACCCAGGCGTTTCGCTTTCATGGCGAGGTCTGTCAGAGTCCGCTCACTGGCGTTCTGGCGCATCCTGTGGCGCTGTATGTGGGGCGCATTTCGTATGAAAAGAACATCGATGCCTTTTTGCAGATGGACATGCCGGGCACCAAGGTGGTGTGTGGTGTAGGCCCGCTCGAGGCGCGGCTGAAAGCCAAGTACCCGCAGGTACGCTGGCTTGGCATTCTGGACCGGGAGGCGCTGGCACAGGTCTACGCCTCGGCCGATGTCTTTGTGTTTCCGAGCCGCTCCGAAACCTTTGGGCTGGTCATGCTGGAGGCAATGGCTTGCGGCACGCCGGTCGCTGCCTTTCCTGAAGACGGTCCACGGGAGGTCCTGGGTGCTGGGGACGGCAGGGTACCGATGGGCGGCGTGTTGCACGCGAGCCTTCTGGCGGCCACGCAACAGGCCTTGTCCATACCGAGGTCCGAAGCACGAAGCCGGGCGCTGGAGTTCACCTGGGCACATTCGGCCAGGCTGTTTCAACAGTACCTGGTGCCAGCCCGCTCCAGCTCGCAAGGAGTTTTCGTGTCTGTCACAAAGTCTGTCACGCAGTTGTCATCTGGGCGTTAAATACTGCAGCGATTCCGCAATTGCTGTACGCGCGTATCCATGCTGCCCCTGCCTCCTGTTGATTCCATCCCTTTGCAGCGCGAGCACCCCGATGCTGTCGGGGACTCCTCGCACGCCGTGTCACATGACAACGATTTTGCGGGCGTGGGGGCTGTCACGGGCGTTGCCCCCCACATGTTTCTGGACCGCGACCACAGCATCCTGGCATTTAACGAACGCGTGTTCGACTGGGCGGTTCGCACAGATGTCCCGCTGCTGGAGCGGCTGCGCTACCTGTGCATCGTGTCATCCAACCTCGACGAGTTTTTCGAAGTACGTGCTGCAGCGCACATCACGGCGGCCAAGAAGGGCGAGACCAAGGGGCTCTACACCGCTGCGTCGTTCGAGGCCCTGTCCGCTCAGGTACACGACCTGGTAGAGCGGCAATACGCGCTGTACAACGAAGCACTGGTTCCCGCATTTGCAAAGCATGGGATACGTATCGTGGCGCATGGTGACCGCTCCGCAGAGCAGAGGCGGTGGGTGCACGAGTATTTTGCGCGCGAGGTCCGTCCCTTATTGATTCCGGTGGGACTCGATCCGGCCCACCCGTTTCCGCAGGTGGCTAATAAGTCGTTGAACTTCATAGTGCGTCTCAAGGGGCATGATGCCTTCGGCCGCGAGAACGAAATCGCCATCGTCAAGGTGCCGCGTGCACTGCCCCGCCTGATCCGCATGCCAAAGAAGGTTGCGTCCGACGGGGCGTTGTTCGTCAGCTTGTCCAGCATCGTGCGTGCCCATTTGGAAGACCTCTTTCCTGGCCGCGAAGTGACGGAGTTTTCCCAGTTTCGTGTCACACGCCACTCCGATCTGGCACTGGACGAAGAGGATGTTCGTAACCTGCGCACCGCCTTGCGGCAGGGCCTGCAGCACCGTCATTACGGACAGGCTGTGCGCCTGGAAGTCTCTGCGGGTTGCTCTCGCTTCCTGTCCGACTTCTTGTTGCAGCAATTTGATCTGCCCAACGCGGCCTTGTACCGTGTACATGGTCCTGTGAACTTGGTGCGCCTGAATCAGCTGGTGGACTTGGTGAACGATCCCGCGTTGCTGTTCCCGCCATGGAGTTCCGCTTGGCCACGTCAGCTCCAGCCAGGGGTGTCCATCATGGGCCAGCTGCGCGAGCGCGACGTGTTGATCCACCAGCCGTTTGAGAGCTTTGATGGTTTGCTTGCGTTCCTGCGGGAGGGTGTGAACGACCCGGACGTGCTGGTCATCAAACAGACCATTTACCGCACGGGCGCCGACTCCGAACTCATGGACCTGCTCAGCGAGGCGGTACGCCGAGGCAAGGAGGTGATGGCGGTGGTGGAGCTGAAAGCACGCTTTGACGAGGAGGCCAACATCAATTGGGCAGAGGCGCTGGAGTCGATTGGGGCGCAGGTGGTCTATGGCGTCGTGGGCCTCAAGACCCACGCGAAGATGCTGCTCGTCACACGCCGTGAAGGGCGGCAGTTACGCCGTTACGGCCATCTCTCCACTGGCAACTACAACGTGCGTACGGCCAAGCTGTACACCGACCTGAGTTACCTTACGGCAGATGAAGAAACCACTGCCGATATGGACGGTGTTTTCAATCACCTGGCCAGCCAGAATCGGCCTCCCAAGCTGCGCAAGCTCATGCTGGCACCGTTCCATTTGCATCGCCGCATGATCGAAAAAATCGAGCGCGTGGGACTGGCTGCCAGCCGCGGGGAAGACGCACGGATCGTTGCCAAGATGAATGCCCTGACCGACGAGGGATTGATGCGGGCGTTGATCCTCGCTGGGCAGCGCGGTGCACGCATCGATCTGATTGTGCGCGGGGCCTGCATGCTGGCTCCGCAGGTGCCGGGAGTGACGGACAACATCCGGGTGCGCTCGGTGATTGGTCGGTTCCTGGAGCACACGCGTGTTTTCTATTTCCGCGCGGGGGGCGAAGAAGACCTCTATCTGTCGAGTGCCGATTGGATGAACCGCAACATGATGCGCCGCGTCGAGCTGGCGTGGCCAGTGACTGACCCCAAGCTGCGCCAGCAGATCATTGATGAATGTTTGGTGGCCTACCTGTGTGATGACCGCGATGCCTGGACGTTGAATGCCGCAGGCGTCTACGACCGCGCTGTGCACCCGGTGGACGGTAGTGGTGCCCAAAACGCGTTGATGGTGCGCTATGGGCCACGGCCTGCTCTGGGTCGCGAGGAGCCAGGGGTCGCATGATGGATTTGATCCTTTGGCGTCATGCCGAGGCGGAAGAGGCAGAAGACGGTAGCGATGATCTTGCACGCCCGCTCACGGCCCGGGGCGAGAAGCAGGCGGCGCGCATGGCGGCCTGGCTTGATCGTCAACTGCCGGAAGGCCTGAGGGTGGTGGCAAGTCCAGCGCGGCGGACTGAGCAAACTGCCCACGCTTTGGGCCGCAAATTCAAGATGCGCGCCGAGTTGTTGCCTGGCGGTACACCACAGGATTTGCTAGAGCTCGTGCAATGGCCGCGTGCCAAGGGCGCTGTTCTGGTGGTGGGGCATCAGCCCATACTGGGCCAGACCGTTGCTCAGTTGTTGCAACTACAGGCCCCCGAGTGCCCTGTGCGCAAGGGCTCCGTGTGGTGGTTGCGCCAGCGCCAGCGCTGGGACCACAGCCAGACCGTGCTCATGGCCGTGCAGTCACCGGAGTTTCTTTAGCTTACCCGGCGATGTCCGAGGGCCCGAAGCCGTGCCCCTGGACACGCCGTGTCTCGTGACAGGTTTACTTGCGTCCCGCTTTGCCGTTGGTCTTGGTCGTTGCCTTTGCAGTGACAGATGGCGCGGCTTCAGCTGTGTCGGCCTTTGGGCGACCGGTCTTGATGGAAGGCACAGCTTGCAAAGCGCTGCGCAACGCGCTGTCTGACAGACCTGCCAGCACCTTGAGCCCTGCGCGCAACAGCTCGCTTTTCTTGACGGGGTGGGCCAGTGCTGTGGCACGGTCTTTCAGGGTGTCGAGCACCGCGTACTCGTCTTTGGGGATGGTGAAGCTGTCACGGACCAGCTTGGGCTTTTTGCCCTTGGACTCGGTGGCCTTGGTGGGTTTCACTGCGGAAGCTGCCTTGGTCGCGGTGGCTGGCTTGGAGGCTGGCGCCTTTTCTGGCACGGACTTTTTTGCGGGCTTTGCAGCCTTGGATGCCTTTGGAGCCTTGGGTGCCGTTTCCGGCTTGGTTGGCTTGGCTGCCTTGGCGGGCTGGGCAGCGGGCGCGGCGGGGGTGACGACGGGGCTGGGGGTTGTGGTGGCAGTGGTCATGACAGAAGATTGAGAAACGGTATAAACAGTTTATACCGTTTGTTGTTTACCCTCAAGGCATGTCCACAGCCAGCTCCCAGGGGGTTTTTTGCCAGGCTTGAACTTCTTCGCGCAGAAGGTGGGCCGACTGGGGGTATGCGATGGCCCATCCAGGGCGCGCGCTGACCTGAAATTGCTGTCCGTCCGCCTGCAATGACAGCCCTTTGGTATCGGGCTCCCGGCGTGCGTGGCACAGGGTCACGGCCAAGCGCAAGCACAGCAGCTGCAGCACAAAAATCGGATCGTCCAGTTCTACCCCCAGCTTGCGCACCTTGCCCCGCTGCCCCTGCACCAGCACTCCCAGGCGGTGCAGTTCTGGCACCGCAAAACCAGCGGCATCAGTGTTGTCGAGAATGTAGGCGCCGTGTCGGTGGTAGTCGCTGTGGGAAATGCGGCAGCCAATCTCATGCAGGCGGGCGGCCCAATCCAGCTTGCGGCTGGCACGTTCGCTCCCGGGTGGGGCAGCCTGGTCAAACAGTGCGCAGGCGGTGCGCGCCACGCGATCTGCATGCTCCATGTCCACGCCAAACCGCTGCATCAGCCCTTGGACGGTGGTGGTGCGAAGGTCGGTGCCGGGTTGCTCCCGATCCAGAAGGTCATACAAGGCGCCCTGGCGTAGTGCTCCTTGCGCCACCTGCATCTCATGGATGTCCAGCAGGTCAAACACGGCGCGCAGCACGCTGATGCCCCCCCCGATGACTGCACGGCGCTCTTCCTTGAGTCCGTCCAGGCGCAGCCGGTCGGCACTCTGGGCACGGAGCAAACGCTCCCGCAGCCAGTTCAGCCCATCGCGGGTGATCAGACCCTGCGAACCTCCTGCGGCGGACAGAATGTCCCCCACGGCGCCCGCCGTGCCAGACGACCCATAGGCAACATCCCATGCATCGGGGCGAAAAGTCTCCAGCGCCTCATCGAGTACCGCCTTGGCAGCAATCTCCGCCGCCAGGAAGGCCTGGGCAGAGAACTCTCCTTTGGCAAAGTACCGTTGTGACCAAGCGACGCTGCCAACCCGGAAGGAGGCCACCGCGTGGGGCGTGAACTGCTCGCCGAGGATCAATTCGGTGGACCGACCTCCGATATCCACCACCAGGCGGCGCTCGTCCGACTGAGGCAGCAATCGGGCTACGCCCTGGTAAATCAACCGAGCTTCTTCCGGGCCAGACACCACGTCGATAGGGTATCCCAGCACCTCACTGCCGCGTGACAGGAATTCTTCGCGATTGCGCGCTTCACGCAGTGTTTGAGTGGCCACTGCACGGACCTGCGCGCGGGGAAAGCCCGCCAGGCGCTCGCCAAAGCGCGCCAGACAAGCCCAGCCGCGCTCCATGGCGTCGCGGGTCAGGTTCCGATCTTCATCCAGCCCGTTGCCTTGGCGCACGGTTTCCTTGAGGTATTCCACCCGCTGGACGTGTCCGAACTCATAGCGCCCGATTTCCAGGCGAAAACTGTTGGAGCCGAGATCGACTGCGGCGAGGCGTGTGCCGTTCTGCATGTGTGTTTGGTGGGAGCTGCGTGCGGCATCGTACCGCGATGCGCGTGGCCTGATCCGAAGCGCGGGCCGCCATCCGCTGGGTGGGCAAGTGACCGGGAGATGGCGGGAGTGTGACGAGGTTGTGTGACGCATTCATGACGCCAGCGATGCCGCGTCATGAGGGGTGTTGCAATGGTCTGAGGTTGGTCTTTTGTGTCACTGAATTGTCACGATAGGCCTCTAGAGTTCGCTCTGTTCCTGTTAACCCCTGCCGAAAGGTACCTCATGAAACGCGTATTTCTCAAAACCGTCGCAGTAACTCTGGCCGCCCTGGCAGTGGGCAATGCCTTTGCGGCAGACATCACCGGCGCCGGCGCTACGTTCCCCTTCCCGATGTATGCCAAGTGGGCTGAAGCCTACAAGAAGGAAACCGGCGTGGGTCTGAACTACCAGTCCATCGGTTCCTCGGGTGGTATTCGCCAGATCCGCGCCAAGACCGTGGCTTTTGGGGCTACCGATGCCCCTCTGTCGGGCGCTGAACTGGAAAAAGACGGCATGGTGCAGTTTCCTGCCATCATCGGTGGCACCGTGCCTGTGGTGAATCTGGACGGTTTCAAGCCAGGCGAACTGCGCGTGACCGGCACCGTCCTGGCCGAAATGTATCTGGGCAAGATCACCAAGTGGAACGATGCCAAGCTGGCAGCCCTGAACCCCGGCAAGACGCTACCCGACCAGAACATCACCATCGTGCACCGCGCGGATGGCTCTGGCACCACATTCAACTGGACCGACTACCTGAGCTCTGTCAGCAAGGAATGGGCTGATACGGTGGGCAAGGGTGCTGCAGTGAAGTGGCCTGCTCAGTCTTCGGTGGGAGGCAAGGGCAATGAAGGTGTTGCAGCCAACGTGACCCGTGTGAAGGGTGCCCTGGGCTACGTGGAGTACGCCTACGTCAAGAAGAACAACATGACGTTCCTGCAACTGCAGAACGCTGATGGCAAGTATGTGGCGCCCGACGATGCCACCTTTGCAGCGGCTGCTGCGAGCGCTGACTGGTTCAGCGTGCCTGGCATGGGTATTTCGATGGTGAACGCCAAGGGTGCCAACAGCTGGCCCGTGAGCACGGCATCCTTCATCCTCATGTACGCCGACCCCGCAGACAAGGCCCAGTCAGCCGAAGTCCTGAAATTCTTTGACTGGGCCTTCAAGAACGGCAAGACCATGGCTGCTGACCTGGACTACGTGCCGCTGCCTGACGCTCTGACGGCGCAGATCCGTTCCAAGGTCTGGTCGCAAATCAAGAAGTAAGCGGTTTGCCCCAGAATAGTGCCCATCGGCCGGCTGGTCTGACCGATGGGCGCTGGTTTGTGGGGTCTCCAGAAGCCAGATGGGAGTCAACATGAGCGTGGGAACCACTATGAGTTCGCAACCCGTGTCCGTCAAGATGACGGACGCCCCCACACCGTCCATGGTGTCGATTGCCAAGCGGCAGCGCCTGCAGGACATCGTTTTCCATCGGCTGACCCAGAGCCTGTCGCTGCTGGTGCTGGTGGCGCTGCTGGGCATCATCGTTTCGCTGTTCATCTACGCGTGGCCAGCTTTCCACAAGTTCGGCATCCAGTTCATCTGGCGCGCTGAGTGGGACATCATCAATGAAGAATTTGGTGCGGCGATTGCCATCGTCGGCACCCTGGCCAGCGCAGGCATTGCGCTGCTGATCGCCGTTCCGCTGGCGTTCGGCATTGCGCTGTTCCTGACCGAAACCTGCCCTGTTTGGCTGCGCCGCCCGCTCGGCACGGCGGTGGAATTGCTGGCGRCCGTCCCGTCCATCATCTACGGCATGTTCGGCCTGTTCGTGTTTGCGCCATTGTTTGCAGACCATTTCCAGGTACCCGTGCAAAAGCTGCTCGGCTCCATGCCGCTGATCGGCTTCCTGTTTGGCGGCAGTACCAACGGCTTTGGCATCCTGGCCGCGGGCATCGTGCTGGCCTTCATGGTGTTGCCTTTTGTGGCTGCCGTGATGCGCGATGTGTTCGAGATTGTTCCCCCCATCCTGCGCGAGTCCGCCTATGGCCTGGGCTGCACGACCTGGGAGGTGGTGCGTCGCGTGGTGCTGCCCTACACGCAGAAGGGCGTGATTGGCGGCGTGATGCTGGGCCTGGGTCGGGCCTTGGGCGAGACCATGGCGGTCACTTTCGTGATCGGCAACGCCAACCGCATGCCCACCTCGCTGTTCTCGCCCGGGACGTCCATCGCATCCACGTTGGCCAATGAGTTTGGCGAGGCGGCGGACTTTCATTTGTCCACGCTGTTTGCCCTGGGCTTCCTGCTGTTTGTGATCACGTTTGTGGTGCTGTCGGCCGCCAAGATCATGCTGCTGCGCGCCGAGAAGGTCAAGGGCCTGTAAGCCCTGCAGCCCGCTCCCGACCCTCTTCAGAGACGAGCTCCATGGAATTCAATCAACAACTCTACAAAAAGCGCCAGCGTTCCAACGCCATTGGCCTGACCCTGTCACTGGGCGCCATGGCACTGGGCCTGTTCGTGCTGCTCTGGATCCTGAGCGTGCTCCTGTCCAACGGTTTTGCCGCTTTGGACTGGAACATGTTCACTCAGTCCACCCCAGCGCCCGGCTCCGACGGCGGTGGCCTGGCCAACGCCATCGTGGGCAGCCTGCTGATGGTGGGCTTCACCGTGCTGGTGTCCACGCCCATCGGCGTGCTGGCGGGGGTGTACCTGGCCGAATACGGGGACCAGAGCAAGACCGCCGAACTGACCCGCTTTGTGACGGACATCATGCTGTCGGCCCCTTCCATCGTGCTGGGCCTGTTCGTATATGCCATTGCGGTCGCTACCGTGGGCAACTTCTCGGGCTGGGCGGGCAGCCTGGCGCTCTCGCTCATCGCCGTGCCGGTGGTGGTGCGCACCACCGAGAACATGCTGCGCCTGGTGCCCGGCAGCCTGCGCGAAGCAGCCTTTGCCCTCGGTGCACCTCGCTGGAAGGTCTCGACCATGGTCACCCTGCGTGCTGCTCGCAGCGGCGTGATGACTGGCCTGCTGCTGGCTGTGGCCCGCATCAGTGGCGAGACCGCGCCCCTGCTGTTCACCGCGCTCAACAACCAGTTCTTCAGCACCAACATGAATGCGCCCATGGCCAACCTGCCGGTCGTGATCTTCCAGTTTGCGCTGAGCCCCTACGAGAACTGGGTTCGCCTGGCCTGGGGCGGTGCGCTGCTCATCACGCTGTCGGTGCTGATCCTCAACGTCGTGGCGCGGGTGTTCCTGCGCGAAAAGAACCGCGTGTGATTTCGTTGGCTGATGCTGCCAACGCCATCGACAAGACTGCCTCCATTTTCAGGAATTGACAATGAACGCCACTGCTACCGCCACTGCCAGCAAGAACGCGCTGGAGCTGCGTAACCTGAGCTTTTTCTACGGCAAGTTCCAGGGCCTGCGCAACGTGAGCCTGGACATCGCCGAGCACAAGGTCACTGCCTTCATCGGCCCCTCTGGCTGTGGCAAGTCCACGCTGCTGCGCACGCTCAACCGCATGTACAGCCTGTATCCCGGCCAGCGCGCCGAGGGCTCCATCAGCTTCTACGGCCAGGACATCCTGGACCCCAAGCAGGACATCAACCTGCTGCGCGCCCGCATCGGCATGGTGTTCCAGAAGCCCACGCCGTTCCCCATGTCCATCTACGACAACATCGCGTTTGGCGTGAAGCTTTACGAGACGCTGAGCAAGAGCGAGATGGACGACCGCGTGGAGTGGGCACTGTCCAAGGCCGCTCTGTGGACCGAGGTGAAGGACAAGCTGCACCAGAGCGGCCTGTCGCTCTCCGGCGGCCAGCAGCAGCGCCTGTGCATTGCGCGCAGCGTGGCGGTGAAGCCTTCGGTGCTGTTGCTCGACGAGCCCACCTCGGCGCTGGACCCGTTGTCCACCGCCAAGATCGAAGAGCTGATCGACGAGCTCAAGCACGATTACACCATCGCCATCGTGACSCACAACATGCAGCAGGCYGCMCGCTGCAGCGACTWCACCGCCTACATGTACCTGGGCGASMTGATCGAGTTCGGYGCGACSGARCAGATSTTCTTCAAGCCSSAGCGCAARGARACCGARGACTACATYACCGGCCGTTTCGGCTAAGGAGACAGCAGATGCCCGATAAACATCTTTCGTCCCAGTTCGACAGCGAACTCAACAGCGTCTCTGCCCGCGTCATGGAAATGGGCGGCTTGGTGGAGTCGCAGATTCGCCAGGCGGTGTACGCGCTGTCGCAATTCAGCTTGGAGGCCGTGGAGACGGTGGCTTCGATGGAGACCCGCATCAATGCGATGGAGGTCGAGATCGACCAGGAGCTGTCCTCCATCATCGCCCGCCGCCAGCCCACCGCGCGTGACCTGCGCCTGCTGCTGGCCTTCTCCAAGGCCACGGCCAATCTGGAACGCATGGGCGACGAAGCCAACAAGATGGCGCGCATGGTGCGCTCCATCATCGAAGGCGGCGCCCCGCGCTCGTTGCCATCGAGCGACCTGCGGGTGGCGGCCGAGCTGGCCTCGGGCCAGCTGCGCAAGACGCTGGATGCGTTTGCACGGCTGGACGTGAAGGCGGCGGTCGCCATCCTCAAGGAGGACGACCTCATCGACAAGGAGTTCGACGGCTTCGTGCGCAAGCTSRTCACCTACATGATGGAAGACCCSCGCACSATCTCGSCCAGCCTSGACYTGCTGTTCCTCGCCAAGGCCATCGAGCGCATYGGCGACCATTCCAAGAACGTGGCCGAGCTCATCATCTATCTGGTCAAGGGCAAGGACGTGCGCCACACAGCCCTCGACGAGATCGAGTCGGCAGTGCTGTAAGTACGGGGCGCTGAAATCACCATGAGAAAGCTTCCCCGTGTCCTCATCGTGGAGGACGAACCCGCGATTGCCGAACTGATTGCAGTCAACCTGCGCCACAACGGYTTCSAGCCSWTCTGGKCGGAAGACGGCGACAGCGCGCAGCGCGAGCTGGATGCCGTCCTGCCCGATGTGATCCTGCTCGACTGGATGCTGCCGGGGCAGAGCGGTCTGTCGCTGGCGCGCAAGTGGCGTGCAGACAGCCGCACCAAGCCCATCCCCATCCTCATGCTCACCGCACGTGGGGATGAGCCGGACAAGGTGGCCGGSCTGGAYGCSGGYGCCGACGACTACATCACCAAGCCCYTTTCCACGCAGGAGCTGCTGGCCCGCATCCGCGCGGTGCTGCGCCGCCGCGCACCCGAGCAGGTGAGTGACAGCGTGAGCATTGGCGAGCTGGTGCTGGACGCCGCGACCTACCGGGTCACCTTCCAGGGGCAGCCCCTGAAGGTCGGGCCCACGGAGTTCAAGCTGCTGCATTTCTTGATGAAGCACGCCGAGCGTGTGCACAGCCGCTCACAGCTGCTCGACAAGGTGTGGGGCGACCATGTCTTCATCGAGGAGCGCACGGTGGACGTGCATGTCAAGCGCCTGCGCGAGGCCCTGGGTGCAGCCTCCGTGATGGTGGAAACGGTGCGCGGCGCGGGCTACCGGCTCACTGCACAACCGCAGGTGCCGCTGTCGGCCTGATGAGGCAGGCGGGCTCCCGCCTGTGAGTGATGCGACGCGCTCGATGGCTGCTGTGCAGCGGGCCACTGCGGTCGGCGTGCATCGGTGGTGGCGATGGATGGATGTGATGGATCAATGGGCGCGCGTGTCGCGCCCCTGGTGTTTCTGAGAAGGCTTTGCAATCCGCATGCTGTGGCGTATTTCGTTTTTCCTGCTGTGGCAGTTGGCGGGTGGTGGCCTGGGGTGGTGGCAAGGCGGGCCCTGGGGCGCCGCACTGGGGGCCGCCATTGCTGCCTGGGCGTGGTTCGTGTGGGACCTACTGCGGGGCGTGCGGGTGCTGCGCTGGTTGCGCACGGGCGATCTGGGATCGGTGCCGTCGATGCGTGGCATCTGGGGCGAGGCGGCGGACCGTGCGCGGCGTCTGCTGCGCAAGCAGGAGGCGCAGATACGAGACAGCCAGGACCGTTTGCAGGAGATCCTGGCCGCCCTGCAGGCCTCCCCCAACGGCGTGGTGCTGCTGGACGCGCAGGGCCGCATCGAATGGTGCAACCAGATGGCAGCCAACCAGTTTGGCTTTGACGCGCAGCGCGACGTCATGCAGTCCATCGGCAATCTGCTGCGCAACCCTGAATTCACGGCTTATTTTGCTGCCAAGGATTTCACCAGCGATGTGGTGCTGGAGGGGCGCCTGAGTACGCCGTCGCGGCCCGTACGCATCTCGGTGCACCTGCACCCCTACGGCGACGGCCGCACGCTGCTGCTGTCGCGCGACGTGACGGCGCTGGAGCAGGCCGATGCGATGCGGCGCGACTTTGTGGCCAATGTGTCGCACGAAATCCGCACACCGCTCACGGTGCTCACCGGTTTTGTTGAAACCTTGCAGACCCTGCCGCTGAGCGCCGACGAGCGCTCGCGCTACCTGGGCATGATGGCGCAGCAGGCGCAGCGTATGCAAAGTGTGGTGCAGGACCTGCTCACGCTGTCGCGGCTGGAGGGCAGCCCGCTGCCCGGCATGGCCGAATGGACACCTGTTCAGTCGCTGATGCAGCGCTGCGAGGAAGAGGGCCGCGCCCTGTCGACGCTGCTCACACAGAACCAGCAGCGTCCCCATACGATGCGCTTTCCGGCGGCCGATCTGCTGCGGGCCGAAGGCGAGATTGCTGGTGTGCCTGCCGAACTGCAAAGTGCCTTGTCCAACCTCGTCAACAACGCGGTGCGCTACACACCCGGCGGTGGTTCCATCGAGGTGCAGTGGCTGCGCAAGGAGGATGGCAGTGCCGTGTTCTCCGTGTATGACACCGGCCCCGGCATTGCGCCCGAGCACATCCCGCGCCTGACAGAGCGCTTTTACCGGGTGGACCGCAGCCGTTCGCGCGAGACCGGGGGCACCGGCCTGGGCCTGGCCATCGTCAAGCATGTGCTGCAGCGCCATGGCGCCACGCTGGACATCGCGAGCACGCTGGGCAAGGGCTCGGTGTTTTCGATCACTTTCCCGGCCAACCGTTTGCGGGGGTTTTCCTTGCCGGGTTGATGGCTCGCCAGAGCATGGCGACGAACAGCATTGCGGTGACTGCAAGTGCCGCAGCGCTGGCCGCCCAGAAGGGAGTGGGCGAAGCCACACCCGACCAAGGCCCGATGCCTCCATAAGCCAGCCAATAGCCGCCCGCCAAGCCAGCCCCCCACAGCAG